>JBBRKX010000683.1:0-3549 GCA_038231675.1 Chthonomonadales bacterium
ATTAACGTGGCGACCGACACTTCCCATTGAATTCGACGTCCATGAAGTGCAAGCGCATCCCTATTTGCCTTCGATAGTAGCCGCAGCCACTGCGGTCGGGTTGTGCATCAGCGAGGATGGAGGGCTGAGTTGGGATGTGCAAGATGAAGGACTAGAGATAACGAATTCGCTAGCGGCGGCAGTTCTTCCTGACGAGGTGCTTTTTAGCATTCAGGAGGGGCCGTTTGCTGCGCGTTCGCAGGTGTGGCGATGGAAAATGGAGGGCAGAGGATTAGAACTTGTCCGGGATGGATTGCCCCTGTGGTTGGAGGGCAAGATAGATACTGCGCGAATCGCCGCTGGCGAGGGGCGAGCGGCCATCGCCGATGGTGGTGGAAACCTCTGGCTGTCAAGTGCCGGATCGCGTGGATGGGAGTGTATTGCAACGGACGTACCCTATGGTTCTGGTATATTGATTGTATTGGAGTCTGATGGCTGAAATAGGAAATTCGGGCCATCGGTTTGGTTTGTCATTCCTTAACGTACGATATTTCCCGTTTCGTAAGGCGACCCCGTAAAGGTCGGAAATGGTCTGCCTATACTGATGTTCGATGGATATGTTGGCAAGCAAAGGGGCTGTTAATTGGAGGCGCGTGCATTTTGGAAGGTTTATGGCAATGCGTGTTTCATTTGATTTAGACGATATGCTGATTTGCTATCAACCGGGTGTTCCCCGTGAAACTGCTAACCTTCCCTTGCTGCAGCATTGGCTTGATGAACCCTTGCGGCAAGGAACACGCCCACTGATTGCAGACTTGAAATCTTGTGGCTGTGATGTATGGATATGTACCAGCTCCTCTCGTTCCCCGCTACTGGTACGTTTATGGTTGGCTTTGCATGGGGTGTGGGTCGGAAGGATAATTACTCAGGAGACCTATACGGCTTATCTACGGAGGTTTCCTGACAGCCAGCCACCAAGCAAGAATCCACGCGCCTTTGGGATTGACCTACATATTGACGACTCAGAAGGGGTGCGATGCAAAGGCGAACAGTATGGTTTTGATGTCTTGGTAGTGGCGTCGAATGATAGGGAATGGGTGCAACGGGTTGTCGAAGAAGTGAAACGCCGCATCCGACGGTAACAGAATGGACCAGGTTGCAAGTCCCTTAACGTATGATATTTCCGTTTCGTGAGCGGACCCCTGTATAGGCATCCTCTTAGGATTTATTGCGGTAAAGGCTAATTTTATTCTGATGGGGGATGGGCAAAAATAGCCGCACTCCCGGGCACCGGATGGCAAACCGCTGCCCGAACATCTGGCACGCAGCAACAAGAGGTTTGAGCAATGGATTTTGGACAGTTGTCTTCGGCCGTATGACCAGGACTGGCTTAATTACCAGCATGAAATCTCGTTGCGTCATACAACTATAAAGAAGTATCAAACCGATGGAGTAGACTCCAAGCCTTTTGTGCCGTTGGATGACATCATCGCTTTCACTGCGGTGATGAATCAAACGATCAAACCATTTCTTGCCGCCAAAGGTCATTCGGATGATGACGTGAGCCGAATGCATCAGGCCTGGTGCAAATCAGTTCAACTGCAATTGGCCCTGTGGACGCACGCATATTTCGATTCAACGCGAGCAGACGCCAAACGTTGAAATCCGATCTCTGGAGTAGAGGATTATCATGGCAGCAGAACACGTTCGGAACATCATCATTGGCAGCGGCGAAGGAGGCAAGGTGCTGGCCTGGCATCTGGCGGGCGCTGGGGAGCGGACCGTCGTCGTTGAACGCCGCTGGGTTGGCGGATCTTGTCCCAATGTCAATTGCCTACCGGCCAAGAACGAAATCTGGAGCGCCAAGGTCGCCGACCTCATTCGACATGCGAGCCAGTTTGGCGCGACCACGGGCAGCGTTTCAATCGATATGGCAGCCGTTCG
Source organism: Chthonomonadales bacterium (assembly GCA_038231675.1). Taxonomy (GTDB): domain Bacteria; phylum Armatimonadota; class Chthonomonadetes; order Chthonomonadales; family Chthonomonadaceae; genus JBBRKX01. The sequence continues at coordinate 1,924 of JBBRKX010000683.1, forward strand.
CAAACGTAAGCGCGAGATGGTCAACGCTCTCATCCAAATTCACCTCGATAAATACAAAGCCACCGGCGCTGAACTGGTGATGGGTCAGGCTATCTTCACCGGCGATCGAACGATCGATGTGAAGCTGAACGACGGCGGGATGCGCACGTTGATTGGCGAGCGCAGGTTCCTAAATCTCGGCACGCAGGCCGCCGTGCCGGTTGTCGCCGGAATGGCCGAGGCCAAGCCGCTCACGCACATTGAGATGATGGAGCTGGCCCGCCTGCCGACACATCTTATCGTGATCGGTGGAGGCTTCGTCGGTCTGGAATTCGCGCAGGCGTTTCGCCGCTTTGGCAGCCAGGTCACTATCGTGCAGCATGGCCCCCATCTGCTCAAAGGTGAAGACGTCGACATTGTCGAAGAATTATCCAGGATCTTAAAGGCCGCGGGCATAACGATCGTCACTTCGGCGGAGATCGTCCGTGTCAAGGGATTGTCGGGGAGCAGCGTAAGTCTTACCGTCCGGACACCCAACGGGGAGAGCGTGATCGACGGCAGCGACATTCTTGCGGCAACGGGTCGAATACCCAACACATCTGGAATGGGATTGGAGATGGCTGGTGTTGCCTTGGATGACTATGGTTATCTGAAGGTCAATGATCGGCTGGAAACCACTGCCCCATCGGTGTGGGGAATCGGCGAGTGCGCGGGCAGCCCGCAGTTCACCCACGCATCGCTCGATGACTTCCGGATCATTCGGGACAATCTCGCCGGGGGCAATCGCAGCACGAAAGATCGTTTGATGCCGTCCTGTCTATACACTGATCCGCAGGTTGCGCGGATCGGGCTGAGCGAAAACGAAGCAAAACGCAGGGGCATCTCTGTGCGAGTTGCGAAGATACCGATGGCGGCTGTCTTACGAACACGGACGATCGATGAGACGAAAGGTTTCATGAAAGCCCTGATTGACTCCGAAGACCGCATTGCAGGATTCAGCATGATCGGTCCAGAGGCCGGTGAAGTGATGACGGTGGTGCAGACGGCGATGCTCGCGAGATTTCCATTCACCGTTTTGCGCGACGCAGTGCTCGCTCACCCGACCATGTCGGAGGGGCTTAATGTACTCTTCTCAACAGTGAAACCCGGTCATATGACTATGGCATAAGTACCGGAACCTGCACACACATGAACTACGTGGATCTCCCGCGTTTTCATGGCTCTCCCTCATATTGGGTGCAGCAGGCAGGCGGCTCTGCGTAGTGCAGAGTCTATGGAAACTTCTCTTGAAAGATTGCTGATCGCGTTATTGCCTGATTTGCCGACCACTCAACTAACGGACTTCACCGTGGAAGAGAGAAAAGTCACTCTCTTCCTCCATCCAACAGATCCCTGCGCTTCCTGTCCACAGTGCGGGCAGTCAAGCCGTCGCGTACGAAGCCGCTATTGGCGAACTCTGTGGGATTTGCCGTGGGCGGACCAAGCCGTCCGACTGCGGCTCAGGCTACGCAAGTTTGCTTGCATCAATCCGGATTGCTCCCGCCGTATCTTTGCAGAACGTCTGCCTGCCGCACCCAGATACGCCCGTTCTACTCCACGTCGGCAGGAGGCACAGGTACGCCTCGCTCTTGCCCTGGGCGGAGAAGC
>JBBRKX010000684.1:0-3526 GCA_038231675.1 Chthonomonadales bacterium
CCCAGACCCCCGCGCCGGACCGTGACGTCCCATCGCTTGCAACGAACGATCTCTCCGTTCCAGCCGGTGTTTGGAACCAGGTGGGGCAGGCGCTGGAAAGCGAGGGCACATAGATCTCCGCCCGGAGTCCGGCCCGCTTGATCTCGCCTAGAATCCCGTCGATCAAGGAGAAATCGTACTTTCCGGGCTCCTTCTCGCATCCGCGCCAGCTTGCCGCGTCCGGATCGAGGACAAACACATGGTCTACGCCGACCTTCTTTGCTTTCGCCAGCAGGAACGCATTGTCGATCCCATGCGCTCCATTGAGCAGCGCCTGGGCCGAGTCGGGCCGCGGACGCATCAGCATCGGCCAGCCTATGCTGACCCCATGGACCCGCCCCCATTCACGCTCCGCTCCGGACCAGGGCATGCTTTCATGCCGCACGGGCTGCATTCCCTTTCCGCCCAGGGATGCTTCCAGCGTTTGGCGGCGCTCCAATTCCACGCGACGCGTCTGCTGCTCGAACCGCAGGACCTTGCTTGCCGCCCGCGCCACCTGATCTTGCAGCACCTTCAGATCCTCTGTAAAGAAAGGAGATTTTCCACTGTCCTGATAAGAGCAGAGACTTTGTCCGGCTTCGTCCAAACTCATCAGCGTCTCATAGAGCCAGAGCCCCTCTTTGGTCAGGTCATCGAGTTGCAGCAGGGATTGAGGAAGATGGTAACGCGCGTAGACTGTCTGTGGCGGCGTATAGTCACCGAGGTTCTTGTCAGGACGCGATAGCGGGGGATCTCCGGAAAGAGGCGCGGCAGCAAGCGTGAGAGCGCGTGCCTCATGGATCCGCCACATCGCAACATGATACAGCAGCCGCACGTTTTCCAGCTTTTCCAATCCCGGCCGCAGCGTCGATGCGGTCGCGCGGCCGGCCGCCCGTGAAGAGGCACGTCCGCAGCACAGGAAACAGGCAAGGAAAAGCAGGAACGCGGCACGCCTGATCATGGAATTGCTCCTCGAAGACAGGAAAGGTCAATGCACGGGGTAGGTGCAGAAGTAGAGCAGAGCCAGCGCGCACAATGTTCCGCCGACACTCGCAAGGAAGTTCACGACATCATTGTTTATCCAGGCGATGCCTCGCACATGCACGTTCGCCTGCCCATCCGTCGATGGGTTTTCGGTCAACATGCCTGTCAGACGATCCCGGTATTTGGCTTGAGGGCCCGCACCCAGCAGGCTGTCGATCAAGCTGCCGAGGAAACCGGACCACGCCACCGTCACAAACTCCGCGATGGACAGGTTCCAGAAAGCAAAGACGGAAAGAGGAATAATCAGGCTGCCGAGCAACGCGCCCAGTAGTCCTAACCCGGATACCGCCCCACTCTCTCCCGCCTTCACGGGGCGTCCTGTGCTCAGTAAGCGCGGGGGCCAGGGAGAAAAGCCTCCGATCTCGGTCGCCCATGTATCCGAGTTGACGGAAGCGAGGGCCGCGAGGTAGAGCATCAAAAGATACCGCGTATGCAGGATCGACCACGCTCTTACTTCAAGCCAGAAGAGGATCACCAGCAACGCCGCGAGCCCACCATTCGCGCACACCTGCGCCGCGTCCCGCCTGGAACCTTTGGCCGCGACCAGAGTCGCCTTGCGCTTGCGGGCGGAGCGGAGTTTGGAAAGCAGAGACGAGCTGACAAAGAACGTGAGCAGCGGCACGGTAAAGATGCCGCCGCCGAGCCCGAAGATGATGATGCCCACGATAAACGTGGCCACCGCGCCGGACGCGGTAAGCCAGCGCATTCCATAGGAAACCGCCGCCAACGCGGCGGCAAGCAGCAGCACCAGAGGCAACGGCGGCTCGATAATTACCCGTGAGATTTCGGCGCCGTTCACTGCGTCCCCCGCTTATTTCCGCGATATATAAGGCTCATTTTGCAGATAAAAACGCCAGAGGAGATCGACACCCTGCGTAATTCCGATCCGCGAAGACGCCACGATGCGATTCTCCGCCGGGATACGGCCTTCCGGCCGAATGATGGTGAGATGGCTTGCGCCGGTCAGGTCCACTCCGTCCATGGTGCGACCGATGCCCAGAGCCTGACAAAGTTTACCCGGCCCCCCACAGAGGGCTCGGCCGGCGCGTATGCCGGCTGCGGCGGGGTCCGCCGAAGAGCGGGACGGCCGCGTCTCCTCCGGTAGACCGCGCCGCGCCCGCATTAGTTCCAGACCTTCGATTGGCTCGAGGCTGCGCAGCAGCACTCCTTCCGCTACGCCCACGGGCCGGCATACCGCGTTCATGCAGTAGTGCATCCCATACGTGAAGTAGACATACGCATGCCCCGGCGGGCCGAACATACTGGCGTTCCGTAGGTTCTGCCCGCGAAATGCGTGGCTCGCCGGATCGTCCGACTTGTACGCCTCGGTCTCCGTGATCCGACCGGAGGTCGTGCCCTCGGGAGTCTCATGCACGAGAATACAATCGAGGAGTTCCCTGGCGACCGTCAGAGAGTCTTGTAAATAGAATTCGCGTGGCAAAGGCTGCCCGTGTAAAACTGAATCCTTGGTCAATTCTTTATAACGCCTGTATCGCCGCTAGCCCGGCACAAAATAGAATGCCAGGGCAATGATGATGTATGTGGCCAGCAACTGCACGCCCTCCAGCCAGTGGCTCTTGCCGTCTCGCGAGACCTGCAGACTGAGGACTACGGCCACCGCGACCGCGATAAGCTCCACATTGCTGAAGATAATGCTAACAGGATGGTGCATCCAGAGACTCGCGAACACCACGACCGGAGCCACGAACATGGCGATCTGCGTTGCGGAAGAGACCGCGATGTTGAGGCTGATCTCCATCTTGTTGCGCAGCGCCATCATCACCGCAGTGCTGTGTTCTGCCGCGTTTCCGATGATCGGCACCACGATGATGCCCACGAACAGCTTGCTGATATGCCATGTCCGCACCACCGGCTCGATGCTTTTGACCAGATATTCGCTTTCCAGCGCGATCACGAGGGTGCTTGCGAGCAGAACGGCAAGGCACTTATTTTGAGACCAGATCGGCGGCTCGTGTTCGATCTCGTCGTCTTCCCGCAGCATGCTTTCGTGGGTGCAGAGCGAAAATATCAGGCCGCCGATGTAGAGCACGATAAGAACCGTCGAGACTCCGATGCTCAAGTGGGTCACAATCGGACTGGTGTCGGCAAGATGAACATTGGCGTTGCGAACGAAAAAGGCGGGCACGAGAAAAGAGATAACGGCCATCGTCATCATGGAGCCATGCGCGCCCGCGAGATCCTTGTTGAAAGTCTGCAGCTTATGCTTCAGTCCGCCGAAGAAGATCGACAGCCCGAGGACCAGCAGAATATTGCCGATGATGGAGCCGATCAGAGAGGCCCGAACGACGTCCGTTTCCCCATGGCCCACCGCGATAATAGCGATGATCATTTCGGTCGCGTTGCCGAAGGTGGCGTTCAATAGCCCGCCAACCGCCGAGCCGCGATATTTTGCAAGCTCTTCGGTGGCCGTTCCCATAAAGCCCGCGAGCGGACCGATTGCAAG
>JBBRKX010000685.1:0-3479 GCA_038231675.1 Chthonomonadales bacterium
AGCGCCAGGGTGCGGAGGGCAGCGGACAGGGTGACGAACGCGTCCGTATTTTGACAGAGTTCGATCAGGTTGCCGCCTGACTGCAGGGTGAATCCGGTCTCTTCGGCCAGCGCCGCCACCATTTGTTGGGGGAAGCCCGGCTGGTTGTTGATGCCCGTTCCCACCGCATTGCCGCCGATGCCAAGCTCTTCCAGTTCGGACCGCGCAAGCTCCAGCCGAGCGCGGCATCTGCGGACGGTCAGTGCCCATGCGCCGAACTCCTGCCCGAGGCGCATGGGGACGGCGTCCTGAAGATGCGTGCGTCCGGACTTGACAATCGGTCGAAAGTCGTCGGCTTTGGCTTCAAACGCGTCCGATAGAAGGTCGAGCGCAGTGGTGAGTCTCCCCAGCAAGAGCAGGGCGGCCAGACGCATCGCCGTCGGGATCACGTCGTTGGTGCTCTGGCCCATATTGACATGATCGTTCGGGTCCACCAACGCGCGATCGCCGCGCGCTCCGCCCAGTATCTCGATGGCGCGATTTGCAATCACCTCATTGACATTCATATTGTGAGACGTGCCCGCGCCTGCCTGGTAGACATCGACCGGGAAGTGACGACCATACTGCTCCGCGTTGTGTTCCATCAGGTCAGACATGATCTCATCGCATGCCTGGAGGATGGCGTCCGCAACCGCGTCGCCCTTGCGTCCCTGAAATGCGCCCGGTTCTTTCTCGCTCCGCGTTCGAAACTCGCCGAGATCCCGGTTGACCCGCGCCGCAGCTTTTTTGATGACAACGGTCGCCCACAAAAATTCCGGATGGGCGCGCAGCCCGCTGATAGGGAAGTTCAGCACGGCCCGCGCCGTGCTCGCGCCATAGAGTGCTTCCCGCGGCACGGTCATTTCCCCTAAAGAATCACGCTCGATTCGCGTTTCCATACTTTATCCCTCACCTCACTCTTTCTTTGACCTGACGTTTTCAGGTAAGGCGACTGTTCCAAACATAGCCCTGAAATCGAACATGCTGCAAGATGAAAACGTACTTTGAATGCGTGCCCGTGTGCTGGGACGGCCTGAATACATTTCACCGTGGAAATAGGGACCTTACCTCTACCCCGAACTGTCGGAACCTGTTGCCGAGTCCGTCCGTCAGCCCATCGATAGCCAGGTTCCGGATTAGAATGAGCGAATGGGCAACGGTTCGACCAGCACGAAGGGAAAAGGGATTCAATGCAAAGGCGGAATATACCATGCCGGAAGGTCCGGAAGTTCGAAAATACGCCGACACGCTTGGCAAAGCGCTTGATGGAAAGCCGATCGTTGCGATCGCCGCACGGACCAAGGCAGCCAAGGCGTGGCTCGCCGAGCATCCTTCTCTACTTGTCGGAAGGCGAATCGACAGGATCTGGTCACACGGGAAGAACCTCATAGGGCAGATCGAGGGGGATTTCTACTTTCATGTGCATCTGATGATGTGGGGGCGATGGCTGATCGTCGAAGGGAATGAGCCCGTGCCGGCGGACCGGCGCGAACGGGCGCGCATTTCGGTCGAGGACGCCACGGCTCTGTTGTGGTCCGCGCCCATATTCGAACTGGGACAGGGCAATCCCATGGAGTTGGATCCGCACCTGCGTACGCTCGGTCCCGATGTTTTGCCGCCTTCCGGAGAAGGGGATTTTGATCGCACCGAGTTTCTGCGTCGTCTTTTGATGCCGGAACGCGGCCACGAAACGATCGGAGCGGCGCTTCTGGACCAGACGATTGCGGCGGGGATCGGGAACTACCTGCGCGCCGAGATCCTTTTCGATTGTCGCCTTGATCCATGGCGACGAATCGTGGACCTGACGGATGCCGATCTCGATTGTTTATGCCGCACGATCCCTTTGATTGCGCGCCGCGCATACCAGACAGGCGCGACCGTCACCGATGCATTTCGGGACCGCATGGTCCGGGAGGAATCGTTGGTTTATCAGATCGGCAAAGAGGGGGGAACGCGCCATTATGTGTTTCGCCGCACCAATTTGCCCTGTATGGTCTGTGGCGACACCGTTCGGCAGTTGCGCCAGACGACGCGTCATGATGAAGACGGAGAACGCACGCGGATCACGTACTTCTGTCCAACCTGCCAGCAGACTTCGGTCGAGCTCAAGCCGGTGCGCGCTCGCAAGCCGCGCGCCGTGGTGAGGGCGAACTCATGAGCAAGCTGAAATCCATCGAAACGATTACAGAGCAGAAGGAAGGCATCGGCGTTGTGCCGGCTGTCGGTCCGCCGAGCGAGGGATCAAAAAGGTTTTTCGATTTCTGCGCAACGGCGGATCGTGTTGGGAGCACGACGAAGCGCCTGGAAAAGGCCGCGCTACTGGCTGCTTTCTTTACCGATCTTGCCGACGATGACCTTGTCCTTGCGGCGCGCTACTTTGCGGGAGCCGCTTTTCCCATGCGGGACCAGCGCACGACGAACATCGGCGGCTCTGCGTTGCTGACCTCGATTCTCGCGGTAACGCATATCGACGAAGCTGTCGCGCGTGGCAGGGCGGTTGCACTTGGTGACCTGGGCGACGTTGCCGGGGAGTTCTTCGCCATGGCGGGCCCGATGCAGACCTCGAATCTTACTCTCGCCGATGTCGCAGCCTCGCTCGCGGAGCTTGCCTCTACCAGAGGCACAAAGCTCAAAGTAGAATTGATGACGGGTCTGCTCGCGCGGGCCACCGCAATCGAGGCAAAATACCTCGTGAAGCTGGTCGGTGGAGATCTCCGAATCGGGCTTCAAGAAGGCGCGGTCGAGGATGCGATTGCGCGGTGGGCCGGGGCGACGGTTGGACAGGTGCAGTGGGTGAATATGCTGACCGGCGATATCGGAGAGACGGCGCTGCTGGCGCGGCATAAGGACCTGGAGTCGGCGCACATGCGCCTATATCATCCGATCAAGTTTATGCTGGCGACCCCGGCCGCGGATCTGCCGGACGTTGCACGCCAGATGCCGGAAGAGTTTGTGGTGGAAGACAAGTTCGATGGGATCCGGGCGCAGGCGCACATAGGTCCTGATATCCCCTCGGCCGCCGCGCTCCATGGCGTGGTGCATGAGGGCGTAAGAGTCGCGCTGTTTTCGCGCACCCTCGACGAGATCACGGAGAGCTTCCCGGATCTGGTCGTGCCGCTTGCCGGGCTGTTGCCGGTTTCTTCCGAGCCCGCCGAGGAGCGCGGTCTGATCCTGGATGGGGAGATCGTTCCCGTGCAAGGCGCACGGATCCTGCCGTTCCAGGAACTACAAAAACGCCTTGGCCGAAAAGCAGTGACGGACACCATGAGGGAGGCCGTCCCCGTCGCGTTCGTCGCGTACGATGCCCTGTGTGCGGACGGACAGGTAATTCTGGGGCAGCCGTTTTCTGATCGTCGCGTGGCCCTGGAAGCGCTCCGCCCGGATGGAGCCGCCACACGCAGAGCGGAATCGCACCGGTTTCAGGATGTGGCGCTGTTGGACGCCGAGTTCGAAGCCGCTCG
>JBBRKX010000686.1:0-3471 GCA_038231675.1 Chthonomonadales bacterium
GCTTCAGGAGCTCGCGTCGGGGCTTTATGTGGTGGATTGCATCGCGGAAGGCTGGGTAACATTAACCTGGCTGATCGATGAAGAAGAGACCGAACGTCTGATCATTACGGACCGCCACGCAACGCTTCCCACGCGCCTGCTGGAACTATTTACCCCGGTAGGAATTCGCCTCTCTTCCTCATCCTAATGGCCTGATTACTTCGTGATCTATGCATGTTATCGAATCGGATCCAGCCGAAAGCCGTGCATGCGCTCCTTTACCGTGCCAATCCCGATCACCTGTCCATGATTATTGATCGCCCTTGCGTTCATTAATGTCCAGCCGGAGCCCGACGGCACGCGTGTATTCAGGTCGACCGGCCGCAGGTTATCCCATAGCGTTGCGTGGTTTCCCGAATAGCCCACGATATGGTCCTGGTCATCGACGCCATATGCCGCGCTGCCTTCATCGGGCCGACTGGCGGCAAGTTCCTCCGGACCAGCCCCCGCATGCCATTGGACGGCATGGTTTTGAGACGAACCGACGATATCGCCGTTTTCGTTGATGCCGAGCGCTTCTGCGGTAAGGACCCTTTGTCCCTGGAAACCACCGATCCCCGGCGGAAACCCTCCTCCAGAGCCTGAGCCACTGGTGTTGTCGGGCAGGGCGCCGAGACCGCGCATGGTGTCCGCATGATAAATAAAGGCCACCTGACCAGCGTCCGGTCCGTAAGCAACTCCCGCGATCACGCCTTTGCGGTTTAAACAGCGTGCTTCGCTGTCGGGAAAGCCCCGCACGGCCCCCAGGTCGGCAAGATGGCCCCGCTGCAAAAGGAACGCATGCTCGAAACCGTCCCGGTTATCGGATGCCCCAACGATCTCGCCCACGTTATTGATGGCGTAAGCGCGCCCATTCAGTCCACCCAAGGTGCCAAGATCCTTCAGCTTACCCTCTTCCCATAGAAAAGGATGCTCATCCCCCTCCGCCGTATGCGCCCACCCTATGACCTGATTCCGGTCGTTGATTCCCAGAGCGTCTCCTCCAGAGCCGCCGAATGCGCCAAGGTCTCTAAATGTTCCGTTTTGCCATATACAGGCGGCACGAATAGGCACCCTGCTCTTAGGATCTAATTTGTCCGTTTTCCTGGACCCCACCACATCTCCCGCCTCATTGATGGCATTGGGGAGAAACTCGCCCAGGTCGGTGATGGTATAGCGTGCCTCGGCTCGCGGTACACCAACACGATTTTGTACTCCAAGTCCGGTCGCGAGCAGACACGTCACAATCGTTCCTACTACATAATTCCTCATGGTTATGGCTCCTTTTCGTCCGGTTCATCAGGTGACACGGTTTTCATTTATGGATTGCCGATTTGACGTTCGAGCCATCCTCAGGGTTACTTCAGAGCGTATCTGCCGTCCGTGACACATTCTCCTCCGACCATCGGCGTCGCGCGAGAAAGACACGATATTGTGCGATCAAGACGATAAGACAGAAAAGGCCGGCGATCCAGCCCCCCACGATATCCGAAAACCAGTGTACGCCCACATAGACCCGGCTTACCGCGATGCTGAACGCGAGCAAGATCAGGCAAACCGCCTGGTAATGGCGTCTCGCCTTTTGTTCCCGTGCGGTCCAAAGCAAGAAAGCAAGGAACCCATAGAAGATTAAAGAGACCATGGCGTGCCCGGAGGGAAAGCTGAGGCCCGAGTTCTCCAGCAATACCTGTACGATCGCATGGTTGGGTCGAGCGCGTGGAAAGGTAAACTTAAGAAGGGCATTCAGGGGCAAGCCCAGGAGGGAAATCGCGCAAAAAATCCCCTGCAGTTTGAGTCCGCGGGAGTAGAGAACGGCAGCGACAGCCAGACCAAAAAGGATCAGGAATGGAGTGGATCCGAGCAACGTGAGAAAAACCATCCCTGCGTCCAGCCATGGATGTCGTAAGCGTTGTAGGCTCCAGGTAACGTACGCGTCGAAACGGTTCAACTCCGGCGAATGCGTGAGAACGCCGAGACGGCAATAGAGGAGGGGCAACAGCACAAGGAGAAAGCCCATGGCGTAGCGTCGGATCCAGATCGATCCAGGGGTATATTCGTTCACGGATATCCCACATGGCGAGCAACGGTGGATCCGTGCGGTTCGCAAGCCTATTGCTCGCGTCTCCACGTTGCCTATCCGCAGCTCGCCATTTCCTTCTTTTTCCGGAACTACGCGCCATTGGCGGTTTCGTTGTCGTTCCTTTCCTCTCGGCAAAGCGGAAGGAACACGTTATCGCAATACGGGCCCCTTCAGGTCAAGCACCTCGGCGGAAGGCAGCGCATTCCCGAAATTCTTGAAGTCTTTGAAGGTCCAGACCACCTGCTTATCCCTGGTTACCTCGATCAACTGAGGATTGTCCGGGCCCGCATGGCAGTTTCCAAAGATCAGATTGCCATTGGGGAGGACTTCCAGGCTTGTGACCCACGCGAGCGTGATGCCGGGAAGATCTTTTTGATCTATGCTCCAGACGACTTTGCCGACGGACGTCACTTCAAAGACACGGTTATTGTTTCCGCCGGCGATCAGCGTATTGCCATTGCGCAGACGGAGGGCGTTGAATACCGCAGTTCCGTGGCCTTCCGGTCCGTGGCCTCCGCTCGCGGGCCGACCATTCAGGTCCAGAGCATACGACCAGACCACCTTACCGGTGAGGTCGTACTCGCGCACCACGCCGTCATGTTCGTGGCAAACCAGATAATCGCCATTGTCCAGCTTACGCACCCGACGTGTGTCGCTGTGCGTGCTCTCGGAATCGACTTTTAACGGCACTTCGTGAACGATCTTGTCGTCCTTATCGACTTCGATGATGCGCAAATTGCCCGTTTCGGCAATCATCGTCAAACCATTCTTTAAGCGCTGAAACGCATGGATCTCGATAGCGCCGTTGTAGCCGTCTTTGGGATGGCTCTTGTGAGTCCAGACAATCTGTTTCTGGTGCGTGACTTCGACGACCGTCGTGGAATCCGTGGAAAGCAGAATGTTTCCATTCGGCAACATCTGCAGGTCATGCGTGGCGCCGCCGTAAGGCACTTCCCACTCCAGGTCGCCCTTGTCATTCACAATGGCTACGTGTCCATTGTCGCCGCCCAATATACGACGCGACGCTGCGTGATCCGCAAGGCTGCAGTGGGAGAGCGTGAATAGTCCGATGCCCACCAAAATGGCTGTAAAAATGCGACAATGCATGAAGCGTGCTCCTTTTCTTCTCTTCCTATTGTACGATCGCGGCCAGGCGAGACCTGCAATCCGTGGTTCCCCACCTGACTGCGCCGCTTGCGCCATGGAGTTTCTATTATACAGGCGATCGCTCCCATTGCCAAGAGCCACTGCGTCCTGCGCGCCTCGGGGCGCTTTGTGAAGCTTATCGAGCGGGGTGCGTTGTGGGGTTGTTGCGTGCGACGCGCGATGATCGCCAAACCCTTTTTTCATGTCGCTCGCAGGAAATGGGTTCC
>JBBRKX010000687.1:0-3442 GCA_038231675.1 Chthonomonadales bacterium
CTTCGGTTGACCAGATTGCCGTTCAGCAGCATCAGCGCCTGAGGGATAGTGCCCTCGAACTCTTTCTGTACGAACTCTTCGTCGACGTCGAAGAGAAACTCGAACTGCCGCTGCATCTGAAACTTGAGCACGTCCAGGTTTGCTCCCGCGATCTTTTCCAGCACCGGCTTCAGGTTTGTCGCGGTCACCAGCGTGTCCATCAACTCTCCCGGCGCAAGGGCCTTCAGGCGATAGCGCGCCCACAGATGGTTGTCGGCATCGGGTTTCGGCGCTTCGGCGGAAGACAACTGATAGACCTGTGTGGTGCAGATGAGCTTGATCAAGTGCTTTAGATCGTAACCGTTCGCGACGAAATCCTCCGATAGGCTCTTTAAAAGATCCGGCATAACGGTCGGGTTGGACGGCCGGAAATCGTCGATCGGCTCCACGAAACCTCGTCCCAGGAAATGCGACCAGATACGGTTGACAATGGTTGGGGCGATCCAGGGATTGGCCGGCGCGGTCATCCACGTTGCGAGCGCCTGCCGTCGGTTGGGCGAGTCGCCGAAGTCGGTGCCGTCCAGCGCGGTGGGCTCCGCCTGCACATACTGTTGCGCGTCTTTGGCGTTTTTACCACGCAACGGTCGGGGCCGATTGAGATCCTCGAGATCCACGCGCCGGATCTTGCCCTTCATGCGCTCCATATCGACCGGCTTTGCGCGTGCGCTGATGAAGCAGGCGGTAAACCGCCGAAAGTCATCTTGCTTCCATTTTTCCGTCTTGTGGTCATGACATTGCGCGCACTGGATTTGAACCCCGAGGAAGATCTTGGAAGCGGAGCCGGAAAGATCCTGCGGGTTGCCCGCATACTTGAGGGTCCAGTTCACCGCTCCATTGACTTTCGCCGCCTCTTCCGGACTGACGGGATCCGTATCGGACTTTTTGGCGCCGTAGGCCTTGGCGTACGTCCCGCCCACGCTGTTCTGGCCTGTGGCGGAAACAAGGTTGTACACGAATTTGTTCCAGGGCGTGTTCTGCTCGAATTGGGTGTGAAGCCACTCCCGAAACGCCACGCGATCCAGGACCTGAGATCGGGCCGTCCGGCCCATGAGCACGTTGTCCCAATAATCCGTCCAGTGATCCGCATAGCGCGGACTGTCCACGAGCGATTCGACGGCCTTCGCCCTTTTGTCCGGGCTTTTGTCCGCAAGAAAGCTGACCACCACGCCCGGTGACGGAATGGTTCCAGCGATGTCGAGGTAGACACGCCGCAGGAAGCGTGCGTCATCCACGGGCGGCGCGGGAACGACATTGTGCTTTAGCCACTCCGCCCGGACCATGTGGTCGATCGTGTCCGGTGTGATTGAGGATGGGGTTTGCGCGGCTGCCATGTGCGTGAAAAGGCACATCGCAAACGCAAGGATCATGATATTCGAAAGCGGTCTGTTCATGGAGGTGTCTCCCAAGGGAACGGAAAATATGAGCCCTATAAAGGCATCTGTTCGGTCAGACGGAATTATACGGAAGGAGTTCATTTCTATTCTCGGCTGCCTGTAGGTAAGAGTACAATGGTGAGGAACCAGACGTGGCTTTCATTGCCCCTGACGAAGTCCACGGGAGGATATTGCGTTTGGTCGGTTCAATTGTCGCATACGATCGCGCGTAAAATCCGACACGCAACGGAGCTATTGCGCTCGCCTATGTTTGTGCGTGCGCCGGTCTCGGCATCGATGCGTGTGACGTTCCTATGCCCTCAATCAGGATAGGGCGTAAAGAAGCGAAATGAAGCAGATATCGCGAAAAAAAGGACTGGGCTTCTCGTTACTTGTCCTGTGTCTGTTGCTGCAGCACTTTGCATTCCGCTGGGTGGTGCATGCATACCTTTACGGGGCGCAAGAGCGCATGAGCGAGGATCTGATCGCCGCCATCAAAGAGAACGATACGGAGTCCGTGCTTTCCTTGCTTGCCAGAGGGGCGGACGCAAACTCCAAAGACATACCGCCGGACACCCGCCCCGCCTGGAAGAGGATATGGGACGGCCTGAAGGGTAAGCGCAACAAGGCAAAGGAAGGGGCGCCGACGGCGCTGCTCGTTCTGCTGGGTCCACAGTCCGATTCGACGTCTCATCCATCTACCACTTACTACCTACGAGAAAATACTCGCCTGGTGAAAGCTCTGCTGGATAAGGGAGCACACGTAAACGTACGTAACGAGAACGCGGACACTCCATTAATCCTGGCGGCGGCAGGCGATTACCGTCGGACAATCCTGTTGCTATTGGATAAGGGAGCCCATCCCAATGATGGGGATCAGTTCGGGTACACACCCCTCTATTTTGCGGCGCAGAGCGGGGATACTGATGTCATACAACAGTTGCTGAAGAAAGGCGCACGAATCGATGCGCGGACCAAAGCTGGCCCTACCCCTCTTTTTGAAGCGGTACGGCGAAATCATGAGAGCACAGTGCGTTTGCTCCTCGACCGAGGTGCGGATATCCATTTGCGTGGTGTTCTGGCCCATACCGTTCTGTTCAATTCCCTTCGTAGCGGGAATGGCAACATAACCACCCTGTTGCTGGACAGAGGCGCCGGCATGAACGATGTGGATGCTTACGGTCACACAGCGCTCGAGCTCGCGGCATGGTTCAAGCAATTCCACGTGGTCAAACTGCTTCTGCATCGGGGAGCCGATGTCCATGCGCAGGATAAACGAGGACGCACGGCGCTTCAATTTGCCGTTATGAAGCCGGACTTAAACATTCTGAAGCTGCTTCTCGACCGAGGGAGCGACATCGATGCGCGTGACGCATGGCGGCAAACGCCACTCTACACCGCCGTTGCACAGGGGGATATCGAGACGGTTAAGCTGTTGCTGGGTAGAGGGGCGAGCGTGCATGTCAAAGATATGCATGGCAGGTCCCCGTTTGACATCGCCCGAAAACACCACGCCTCGAAAAGTATTCTCAACCTCCTGCAACAGGCCGAAGCAAAGCGCCCCATGCGCGCATGAAACCTTGCCCGGCGGCCTGGAGACAACGCGTGGGTCCTATAGGTTAAGAACAAAAAATCGGTTCAAGATCCCGTTATGAAATTTTTGTTTGGGGAAGGATAATGCGCTCGCCCGGTTCAATAGATGAATACGATCGATCATAAAGGCCGACTCTAAAGGAGACACTGCGCATGCTTGCCCACGTTCAGTCGAGCGCCGTCCTCGGCATCGATGCCTACGAAGTCCACGTCGAGGTAGATGTCAGCACAGGCCTTCCGATGATGGCGGTGGTCGGCCTTCCGGACGCGGCGGTCAACGAGAGTCGCGAACGCGTGCGAGCGGCCATCAAAAACAGCGGATTTCTCAATGATTTATCACCGTGGTATAATTTGCCTGTTGGTGAGGGGTGCGCCTTCAATTATGCCTGAAAGTAAGTTGCCAAGGGCGAAAAAGCGGACGTTGCCTTCCAGTCGTC
>JBBRKX010000688.1:0-3435 GCA_038231675.1 Chthonomonadales bacterium
GCTTGTGGCCCGCAAGGATGGGTGGTAGCGCTATGGAAGGTGACGGCAATCTGCTCGAAATTCTGGCGGCCTACCCCAATGCATCCCATGCCATGGAAGCGGTGGAAGCGGTGGGGAGGCTTGACGATGCGATCCATCAGAAGGCTCGGCTCGGCATCATGTCGACTTTGCTGGCCCTCGGTGAAGCCGACTTCAAGCTTCTCAAAGAGACGCTTTCCCTATCTGACGGAAACTTGAGCACGCATATCGCGCTGCTCGAGGAGCGTGGCTACGTGGCTTCCCGCAAAGAATTCGTCCGGCGCAAGCCGCACACGACTTATGCACCGACTGAGACAGGCCGGGTGGCCTTTCAAGGCTATTTGCTTTCTCTGGAACGTATTATTCGCGCGGCTGATACGATCCGGCACCAAAACGCGGAAACAGGCGACGGAGCAGATTCGCTATGAGAATGGATGCTCTCACTCTCTCAGGAGGGTTCAATTAAGGAATGGAATCACGACGTTCACAGATCGCGAAGTGGAAACGGAGCCCCCGCGTATCCGGCCGGTTTCAGGGGGTGAGAGGTGAGATAAGTGGATCACTGAACGAGGAAGCCGCGCGCGCGGAGAACCAACCGGCGATCATGGGGTCCTTTGTTTCCGCACGTGTCTTTTCTCCGGTCCGACGCAACGCAACATCCGCCGTTCCGTCCTCGATGGAACTGCGTCTGCACGCACTTTTCGCGGATTGAACCGCAGTCTCAGGCTCCGATATCCTGTCCGGAAGTCGTGGGGACAAACTTGCCGTGCAGGACTCCTTTCGCCGTGATGAGATGGTTCGCCATTTCGGTCACTTCCGTACGCGTTCCCCGCAGCACGATCACCTCGAGGCAGGTCTCCTCGGAGAGATGGATATGGAGCGCCGCCTGGGCCGTTTTGTGATGGTGGTGCTGGATTTCCGTCAGATGCTCGCTTAACTGGCGCGTCGTATGCTGGTAAACGATCGTCACCACCCCCACCATCTCTTCGGCTGGATCCGCGTCCGCCGCAGTCCAGCGCGCCTCCACCAGAGCATCACGCACCAGGTCGCGCACGGCCTCGGACCGACTGGCATATCCATGTCCGCGATGCCAGGCATCCAATTCCCGAACCAGCGCCGCAGGCATCGACACTCCAAAACGAACGAGTTCGTCCCCGTCGCTCTCTCCCACCGCGCTCTTTTGCGCCGCTGTCGTCTTATGTGTGTGTCATGCTCGGATTCTATCACGAATGCGGGGTCCGATGCAAGATCGAAGACCACGCGCTCCTTGACACCGACAAAACGCATCGTCATAATAAAACCGTGAATCCTGAACGCGATAATCTGTCTGGCGGCCCCGACGCCTATGGTAGCCCGCTTACCCTGCTGGCAGAGGCGCTTTCCGAGTCGGAGGATCGAATCGACCTTGGCTTCGCGTCCCTGGCGATCTCGGCGGCGCACTATCCGCTCCTCGATCTTGCCGCGCACCTTCGTCTGCTCGACTCCATGGCTTCGGAGGTGCGCAGTCGGATCGGACAAAATCGCATGCCGGAGGCCATTATCGGCGCTCTGAACAGTTACCTGTTCGAAGAACTTGGCTTTCAAGGCAATGCCGAAGACTTCTATAACCCGTCTAACAGCTTTATCAATGAAGTGCTCTCATTACGGTCCGGGTTGCCGATCACGCTCAGTGTCCTCTACCTCGCCATCGGCCAAAGGCTGGAGCTTCCCCTCTTCGGCGTGGCGATGCCCCTCCACTTTCTTGTCAAATACCATGCCGAGGACAAGGAAATATTCATCGATCCGTTTCATGGCGGGCAGGTTTTGACGAGCGCCGGATGCCGCGTTCTCCTGGAAAAGATCGTGGGCAAGCCAGTCGCTTTTCAGCCGGCCTACCTGGAGACCGCGCCCAAGCGAGCCATCCTCTATCGGTTGCTGAACAACCTGAAGCATGCGTACTTGCGCAGGAATGAACCGATTCGCGCGGGCAGGGTCGTCGAGCAGATGCTGGTGGTCGCGCCGGGCTCATATTCCGATGTTCGCGACCGCGGACAGCTCTATCTCAACGAGAACGCTCTGAGTAAAGGGATTACCTGGCTGACCCGGTACCTCGACCTGGCTCCGGATGCAGCGGATGGAAACGCCATCCGTCAGACTATCGCGGACGCGGAGCGCCGCCGCGCCAGTTTGAACTGATCGCACGGCCTACAAAGGAAACCCACGCTGCCCGAGGGAGAAATTTAGGGAGGAGTCGGAATTATGCCCGAGTTGACCGTGGCCTTCGATATGGGTCGCCGAGCAGCCTTATTCCGTCTTGCGCAAACTGGCGAGGCGCTTAGTAAAAGAAAACCCCTGAATGCCGTCATTCGGTTTTCAGCCTGACGTATTTATCCGCAATACCTGTGCCTCATCTTCGTCCGTGCGTGTCGTGACAAATGGCGGCGTATCCTCTTCCGCATAGAGGGACTTAAGCGCCGCTCCATTCGCGGGGCGCAGTAATGTCGCGGCCGCATTCGATAGCGGCGCGGAGGCGCGCAGCAGCATTTTAGAGGCATTTTCCTTGCGCTGGCGCTCCTGCAAGACGGGCAAGATCTGAGCCGCAAGATTGCGAACCTGGTCGTTACGACCCGCTTTCACCAGCTGTTCCAACGGGCGAACAGCCCGCCCATCTCCAACGATCTCCAGTGCGCTCAACACATGCAAAACCAGCATTATATCGCTATGCCCAAGGGCCTGACAAAGGTTAGGAATGGCCTGTACGCCAAGTTGACCGTAGTGTTCCGGCGTCAGCAGCGGCAGCACGGAGTTGAGCGCGGGAACGGCTGCCCGCCGCACTACGGGACTGCGGTCGTAGAGGGCCGCCGTGAGTGCGCCGATCGAATCGAGGCATTGCAGCCGTCCGAGCGAGACCGCTGCTGCCGCCCGCACTTTGTTCACCCGTCTACGGTCTAGGGAAAGGGATAGTGGAGTCATGGGGACAAGCGAAAACATTGTCATCATGACAAGCCCCTGCATGAATACCATTGATGCATCACCACCGTTGAAGTGGACGTTCGCCATCATCAAGCAAAGCGTAGCCAGAAAACCTACCATCAAGCTGTGCGTGCCGATTCGCACAAAGCGCAGCGGGTCCGCAGGCTGCTCCCCCTCCAGCACATCGCGCAAAACGCTGGTGGCGGCCTGTCGATTTGCCTCGTCGAGTGGGGTCCAGCCAAGCACCCACGCGGCAATCTGACGCTCCGAGGGAGAGCGCGTCGAGGCCGCAAGCGAATTGAGCAAGGGCTGTATCGTGTCGACGGGGCGCCGGTTCATTACATCTCGCGCGAGTTTACGCACCAAATTGCCGCGCTTAAGGCGATGCACCGTTTTCTCGACGTGCTGTACTTCTTCGAAGCTGATGTCGGCAACCGTGTTTGATATGGGATCGGGCGTAGGCGA
>JBBRKX010000689.1:0-3432 GCA_038231675.1 Chthonomonadales bacterium
AAACCGATCTATAACAAGGACGATGCGGAGCGCGCATGGAGCAAGCTGGTGGCGCTGTACAAGGCGGCCCTGGTCTGAAACCCTGAAGCTTCGGTTAAATTGTTGGATGGTTCGCCACCGTCGCAGAGGGCGGTTGTCGCAGGATTCGGCGCAGTTTAGGCGGCAGGTTTTTCTGGCCGTAACGCGACAAAACCATCCAACGTGTTCTTGAACTCCATGACGCCGAGCTCCTCAAAAGCCATTGTCAGCAAAGGGGTGAGCGGTGTCCCATAAACCTCTATCGCTCGCCAGGAGTGATGGTGGAGATCAATGACCTCTAGCTGGGAGAGGAGGAGGTCTTCGCCGCTGTAATCCGCTCCCGCATTGATGGACGTGATGTCATAATTCGGATGTTGCGCCCGCACGTGGTCAACCGCTGTCCGGTTCTTCACAGAGGTGCCAATCCACACCGGGAGGCGTGATGCCAGGTTGTCGAGCCGGTCGCCGAACCGACGATCTACCACTACCGCAACTACACTGTTACGCATTGCCGTTTCTCCTCATGTCCCGGTAATTCCGATTTACCACGATCTGTTTACGATTCCTCCGTTTCGGAGGAATGCTTCGTGCCGACTCGAAGCAACTGTTCCAGCAATATTTCCGCTTCCGGTTTATAGACTTTACGAAGCTATTTAGCGTTTGGTACCATTACCTCCTTGTCGCGACGAATATTTGCCGGCGGTGTAGATAAAGCAAAAATGCCTGGTATGATTCTTGTACCGTAGATAAGTGCGGCGTAATCGACTTTGGTCTCTTCCTTCCTGGCATCACCTCGCCAGTATTTAGGGAGCTTTACGGGGCAAGAGGATAACGATGAAAAACGATCGCTCTCTGCTGACGGAGCAGCACCTGCTGCTGACGCGCCGCTACTTTCTGGAGATGGCGGGAACGGGGATCGCCCTGTCCCTGCCTGAGTGGAGCAGCGCGCAGCTTCGCGTCGATCCGCCCACCCCGCCTGGACCGCATCTGGAATACCTCACCAGGCAGAGCGGTTTTGGCACGGTGGAGCGGGGCAGCCCGCCGCCGTACCAATTACCGGAGGCACGGCTCCGCGAGATCGGAATGACGCGCGATACCTGGAAGTTGGAGGTTGTCGCCGATACCGCTACGAGCGCAAAGCTGGACAATCCGCTTTCGAGAGAGCGAGGGACCGCGCTGGACTGGGCCACCTTTATGAAGCTGGCCGAGACGAAATCCGTGCGCTACCTCAAAGTCATCACCTGCAACAACCTGAATGCGCCGCTCGGTATGGGACTCTGGGAGGGCGTGCCGCTTCGGGAGGTGATCTGGCGGGCGCGGCCGGCGAGCGACATCCGGCGGGTCTTTTATTATGGCCATCACAATGAAGATCCGAAGCAGATGTTTCGCAGCTCCCTCTCCCTCAGCCGCGTGCTGGAGGATCCGCCCGGCGATTACCCGGTCCTACTGGCTTACAAGCTGAATGGGGAGCTGCTTTCGGGCAAACGTGGTGGGCCGGTGCGCATGATCGTGCCGGAAGCTTATGGCTTTAAGAATGTGAAGTGGCTTCAGAGGATCGTGCTGACCAATCTTCCCGGCGCCAATGATACCTACGCGGACGAGAACAACGACATCGATAGCTGGATGAAGACGGTGGCCCGCTTCCTTATCGTTCCCGAAGGGGTGAAAACCGGCAGTACGATCCCTGTCTCCGGCGTAACGCAGGTCGGCCTTTCGGGGCTGCGCAAAGTGCAGGTCTGGCTGCACCGGCAAGAGGCGCCGCTGCCGGCCAATGATCCCTACTTCACGACGGCGCCATGGCAGGATGCCCAGTTGCTTCCCATCCCGAGTCAGTGGGGCGGCGGTCTCCCGGAGGGACGCATGCCAATGGACACGCTCGGGTTCGATCCACAGACCGGCAAACCGAAGTCCTGGCCGATGCGTTATGCGATCGTCCATTGGGCCGCCGCACTTCCATCTACTGCGCCTGGAATTTACGACCTGCGCTGCCGTACGCTGGACGGCAATGGAATCGCGCAGCCCATGCCCCGCCCAATAGGCCGCTCCGGCATGAACGCCATCGAAAAAGTGACGGTTACGGTCAAACGCGGCTAACCGGCATGCGTTTGCCGCAATTTATTCCGCTCAGGAGTACAGAACTTCTCATGCATTTTCCCAACCGCCTATGGGCTGCCGCAATAAGCCTTTTGGTTCTTTGCCTTTCTCTTTCTCCGTCTGTTTCGGCACAGCCCCGCTCGGACTACGATTGCTTGCAATGGCGCTGCATCGGGCCCTATCGCGGCGGGCGAACCGTGGGCATCGACGCGGTCTGGAAGCGTCCCAACCTCTGGTATATTGGCGTGAACAATGGCGGGGTCTGGAAATCCACAGATTACGGACGGACCTGGAACCCGGTGTTTGATTCACAGCCGACGGGATCGATAGGGTGTCTTGCCATCGCGCAGTCACGCCCCGATACCGTTTATGTCGGTTCCGGTGAGGGCTTGCAGCGGCCGGACCTGAGCGTCGGGGATGGTGTCTATAAGACCACGGACGGCGGCAAAACATGGAACAACATGGGGCTGAAAAACGGGCAGCAGATCGGGGGAATCGCCGTCGATCCGCGCAATCCCGACCGTGTCTTCGTAGCGGTGATGGGGCATCCCTATGGACCGAGCGAGCAGCGCGGCATCTATCGCACGCTCGATGGTGGAAAGACCTGGAAGCAAACGCTTTATATTGACGCGCACACGGGCGCGCCTGCTGTCGCCATCGATCCCGCAAACTCAAGGACAGTCTATGCCAATATGTGGGCGGCGCAGCAGGCTCCGTGGGAAAACGGTGACTGGCAGGGCAGCACCAGCGGTTTGTTCAAGTCTACGGATGGAGGCGAGACGTGGCGGAAACTGGAAGGCGGATTGCCGACTGCATCCGACACGGTCGGGCGAATTGGCTTTACGATCTGCAAGTCGCACCCCAATAGTCTCTACGCAGTGGCGGATGCGTCAATAAAAGGCGGCGTGTATCGAAGCAACGACGCGGGCAGGACATGGAGCCTGGTGAACGGCGATCGGCGCTTGTGGGGGCGCGGCGAAGATTTCGCGGAAGTGCGTGTCGATCCTCTCGATCCCGAGAGAGTCTATATTGCCAATACCTCTGTCTATCGTTCCCAGGATGGGGGGAAGACTTTCACCTGTATCAAGGGAGCGCCAGGAGGGGATGACTACCATCCGGTCTGGATTCACCCGGCCCAACCGGATGTAATCGGGCTGGCAAGCGATCAGGGCGCAACGATCAGTGTCAACGGCGGCGAAACATGGAGCAGTTGGTACAATCAGCCGACCGCTCAACTCTACCATGTAAGCACGGACAACCACTTTCCGTATCGGGTCTATAGCGGTCAGCAGGAGAGTGGGTCCGTGGGTATCGCCAGCC
>JBBRKX010000690.1:0-3409 GCA_038231675.1 Chthonomonadales bacterium
AGAACAGCATTCTCTTTCCTCGTGCGAGTGCTTTGGAGGCAACATTGTGCAGAAAATAGGCCGCATACATTACATCGTCGCATGGGCCAGATGACTTTATGACGATGCGGGGAAAGCGTATTACGACGATAGCAACCCGTCTCTTTTACGGAGACAGCATTGCCCATGTCCCGCCGCGATAACAGAAATCAGACCCGTCTCATTGTGGCGGGACATTTCAGGATATAAGCCTGCCGTGCCCACAATCCGCCATTTCGCGGATGTTTCTTTTTCGCGGCATAGTATAATGACGTATCTGAGCATTGAAAATAATTTATCGCTTTTTATGACACGCGTACCGTTGCGGCGTTGGAACAAGCGAATCGAGGAGCAGGGTATTGGATAATGTATTTATCATCGACCCCGCGCGTTGCATCGGCTGTCAGGCGTGTGTGCAGGCGTGCGGCGAATGTGACACCCATCGCGGCACTTCGCTGATCCATCTCGACTACATCAACCGCGCGGAGACCGTGCAGACTACCCCACAAGTTTGTATGCATTGCGAAAATCCGACATGCGCTCAGGTCTGCCCGGCGGACGCAATCAAACAGACCCAGGACGGCGTGGTCATGTCTTCCTTGAAGCCACGATGTATCGGCTGCCAGAACTGCGTCCTTGCCTGCCCTTTCGGCGTTCCGAATTATTTGAGCGAACCGGATCAGATGATGAAGTGCGATATGTGCTACGACCGCACTTCCGTGGGCAAGCGGCCCATGTGCGCGACCGTCTGCCCCTCCGAAGCGCTTTACTTCGGTCCAATGGAGGAGTTCAAGAAGCGGCGGCGCGGCACTCCGGTCAACTCCTGGAAGTTCGGTAAGCAGACCGTCCGCACGAATGTTTATATGGTGATGCCGGAAAGCGCTGCCGCCGGCGCAAGCAGCCTCGAGGCGCGAATCGATATCCGGCTTACCGACATTTGTATGCAGGGTCTAAAGGAAACAACTCCATGACCGACGAGACGATACCGAAATGGCGTGAAGATTTTCCCATCGAATGGGGTGCGGATAACTATGTCACACGCCGCGAGTTTACCAAATTTTTGGTGCTGACATCCGGCGCCACCTTTCTGGGCAACGGCTACTTCGTCCTACAGCACTATAAGAAGAGCCGGCAGAAGTTCGCTGTGAAAGCGATTGCGCATACGGACGAGCTGACTGCCGGGCAGGTCAAACTGTTTCACTACCCGGAGGACGATTCGCCCGCGCTCCTGATCCGGCTTGCCGATGGTGAATACGTTGCCTACCTGCAGCGCTGCACGCACCTCAGTTGCCCCGTACATTTTGCGGCCGACACAAACCGTCTGGAGTGCCCATGCCATAACGGTGCGTTCGACGCGACGACGGGAAACGTGTTGGAAGGCCCTCCTCCACGTCCCTTGCCACGCATTCTACTGCGGACGGAGGGCAATGAGATTTTTGCCGAAGGAGTGCAAGGCGCATGAGAAAAATCGATTTTCGTCTGGCGAAACTTCAGCAGCGTACCCAGGGAATGACGACCCTTATGGTGCTCATTCTTCCCGTGCTGCTGATCCAGCTGTGGCTGCTGACTATCGCGCTGGAGGAGTTTATGGCGGCGCATACGGCGCTGGCGTTGCCTACGTTTGGAGCCTCAGGATTCTGCTTCCTACTGAATTTATGGCTGCTGTGCACCCTTTACGCGCTCGACAAAAACAAGGACGGATCATGAAAACCCGGGATGCGCGGATTGCATTGACGCTATCCACTCTGGCCTTTGCCGTCTCGTTCGCCGTGTGGGGCATGATCTCCCCGATGGCAAAGACCTTCCAAACCCAACTGCATCTGACGGAACAGCAGGTCTGGATGTTGATCGCGACGCCGGTTCTGCTTGGCTCCATCATCCGCCTGCCGATGGGGATGCTCGCCGACCGGTTCGGCGGACGCATTGTGTTCGGCCTGCTGCTGCTCTTCATCGCGTTGCCCGCCTTTATGCTGAGCGAGGTGCATTTGTATTCGAGTCTCCTGTTCTGGGCGTTGCTGCTTGGCATGGCCGGGACATCCTTCTCCGTAGGTATCGCATTCACCTCGAAATGGTTTCCGCCACAGAAGCAGGGCATGGCGCTCGGCATCTACGGCGCAGGGAATATCGGGCAGAGCCTGGCTCTTTTCGGCATCCCTCTATTGGCAGGGCTTCTCGGCGGCTGGCAAATGACGTACCGTGCTTTCGCGCTGGTGGCGCTGATTTATGGCGTCCTTTTCCTGGCTTTTGCCCGCAACGCTCCCGTTCAGACGCAGCCCAAATCGTTCGGCGACATGATGAAGGTGCTGGCGACACATCCGATGGCCTGGCTGCTCTCGCTGTTCTACTTTGTCACTTTCGGCGGATTTGTCGCCCTGAGCATCGGACTGCCGAAGCTGCTGCAGGAGATCTTCCACCTGACGAAAGAAGATGCGGGCCTGCGTGTGGCGGGGTTCGTGGTGGTGGCGACATTGATGCGCCCGCTGGGAGGCGTCCTCAGTGATAAGATGGGAGGCGCGAAATTGCTCGCGGCGGTGTTTGCCGGAGCCGCGCTGTTCGCACTGGGGATGACCCAGATGCAGATCGCCCCCTTCACGATCGGAGCGCTGGGCGTGGCGGCTTTTATCGGCCTGGGCAATGGCGCGGTCTTCAAGCTTGTTCCGCAATACTTTGCTGGTGACACCGGAACGGTAACGGGTCTCGTGGGAGCAGTAGGCGGATTAGGGGGCTTCTTCCCACCGCTGATACTGGGCGTTATCAAGACACAGACAGGAAGCTACGTCCTGGGATTTGTGCTGCTCTCCGCCTTCTGTCTTATCTGTCTGGCGCTCAATTACAGCATCCTTCTGCGTCCGCATGGCGGCAATCAAATTTTGTCCGAAACGGCGGTTTAGAAGGTAACTTACATGCGCTCTCAACTTGACTTAAAAGCGATAGGAAATGGAGCGGTGGCGTCGCTTTTATTGATGGTCGCGATCTATTTCGGCTCCGGTCGGCTTCGGAACTTCGACCCGGCCTTGATCGCCTACACCAGCGCCACCGTATTCGCGACATTCGGGATCGTCTATCGCTATTCGATCTGGCTGCAAAAGCCGCCGACCCAACTGTACTGGAGACGAGGTTGGCAACTGTTCCTGCGGCCTGCGCGCCTGCCTGGAAACCTTCTCTCCCTTGGGAAGTTGATTTTTACCGGATTTGTGCTGCAACTCTTTATCGCACGGCGCAGCCTCGGGCGATGGGCGGCGCACTTTCTGATGTCCTGGGGATGCCTTGTCGCCTTCGCGGTGACCTTCCCACTTGTCTTCGGCTGGATCCATTTTGAAGCTTCTCCAGGCGACCCCGCCATGTACCAGTCGGTAGTATTCGGATTTCCTGCGGGAACCTTTCCGGCGAA
>JBBRKX010000691.1:0-3407 GCA_038231675.1 Chthonomonadales bacterium
ATGAACGGATTGACCGGAGTATTGTCCGCTCGCGACGTGGCGTCCAGGTCCGTCACCGTCACCGATTTCACCGTGACAGGATGTTCGGGCGGAAGGGCCATATATCCATTCGGACCGGAGCCCATGCCGGGATACATGGAACCCATGGAACTCATCCCACTGCCGGAACTCATTCCGGGATAACCGCTGCCGGAACTCATTCCGGGATAGCCGCTGCCGGAACTCATTCCGGGATAGCCGCCGCTGGAGCCGGGGTAGGGTGAGCTGCTGCCGGACCCCATTCCGGGATAGCTGCCACTGCCACCGTAGGGTGAGCCGCTACCGGAGCCCATGCCGGGATAACCGCTGCCGGAACTCATTCCGGGATAACCGCTGCTGGAGCCGGGGTAAGATGAGCCACCGGCAGGCTGCGATTGTCGTGCCTGCTGCGCCCGGGCTCGATCCATAAGCGTACCACCACTGGACGCGCGTCCTTGCTGCGGATAACCTGTCTGCGTGGTGGTGCTGCCGGTATAGGCCAGGGCGCTCTGCGGCGAGGGAATCTTGCCGACATTGGACCGCGTGCGGCCTTCGATCGTAAGCGTTCGCACCGTCTTAATCAAAGTCCCCGAATTGTAAGCGAAATAAACATCTCGGTCATACGTGATATGCGGGGAACTGACACGAATGTTTCCGAACTTCACGGGATGATCGATGGTGCCGTCGTAATGCTGATGGATCTTTGCGGTAGGACGGTTATGTTCCCATTCCAGATCGACCAGCTTGTTCGTCAGCGTAACCTGGGGCTGTTCTGTCGTGGACAGGCCCGGTATATCGAGGTGCTGGTTTTCGGTCTTCCACTCACGGCCGTCCGGACCCGGGGATACCTGGCCCGAAGGCAGAAGCGGCAGCTCCAGCGTATGATCGATGGGAAGCCCCTTCGCAGAGAATTCCGTGAGGCTGGCCACCGCGCCGGTCTCGTAATGGACCGTTCCATCCGTCAGCAACTCCTGATACATCGACCCGGACAACTGAATCGGATCCAGCGTGACTTCCCGCCCGTCCGAAGCCAGAATCGAAAGGGATTCCAGTTTGTTGCGGACCAGCGCGATCTTCGCATCGAGTTCCGGATCCTTGCGGACATCCTGGATATCCAGCACAAGTTTAGACCGCGTCTGCGCCAGGTCCTTGTCCGCTCGCACGGTTCCGTCTTCGTTCAGGCCGCCCTGCACCTGCGACTTGCTGGTGCGCCCATATTCCAGGTTTTGCCCTTCCACATACTTGTACTCGAGGGCGAGAGATCGGGGACCATCCGTGATCAGGTTCGAAACCGTCACCTTGACTTCACTGCGTCCCTTTTCGGCGACTGCCGTAGTGGAAGCGGAGTCGGCGGCGGGCTCATACAGCACCGCGCGAATGGTGTGCTCGCCGTCCATGACCCCTGCCGCCTTGGTGTCCCACACGTACGTAAACCAGCTTCCGTTGGCGGTTTCCTCATTGTCCGGAGAGACGGCGACCTGGAATTTATCATCCAGAAAGAACGATACGAACCCGCCCGCGCCGACACTCGCGCGTGGGATTTCGATCCTTACTTTTTCGCGCACGATGGTGCCGTCCGGCGGACGGTGAATGGTGAAAGGGGCCTGTGCTCGCGCACTGCTCGAGCTGCCGAGCAGACCTACTACAAAAGCGCAGGCGCCTATGGAAACGGCGTAACGAACGGTCATGGAATTACCCCTTCAGCGAAGATTTCGGGTCCTTGTCGTCAGTGTATCATAGTTCAAAACTAAAGTCAACAAACGTCCATCGGCGGCAGGACCGCCAACAACGTTGACATGCTTCCAGCGTTTGAGCTACCATAAAATGAACTGTATTTTGAGCAACGCCGACTATCTATATGATTAGTCGGGCCTTCCGTCGAAAGAGTTCAATCGAAAGAGTTCCATCGAAAGAGTTCAATCGAAAGAGTTCCATCGAAAGAGTTCCATGAGGAATGCGTTTTAGAAACGGGCGTCCGGCGCGGATCCGTCGGCATGGCCGCTCTTCTGCTGGGGTAAACGTGAATCGATCTCACCGTACGGGCTTTCCTATAAGCAGGTGTGCCTGGTTGCGGCGGAGAAGTTATTATAGGTCACTGTAGAGATCTCGGTAAAGAAAAGGATGAGAACGATGGAGTACCGCAGCCTGGGGACAACCGGACTAAAGCCTTCCGTTTTAGGTTTTGGGGTGTGGACCGTCTCGACGACGATGTGGGGCATTACCGACGACTCCTTCGGCATCGGCTTGCTCCGCCGTGCGTTCGACCTTGGAATCACGTTTTACGATACCGCCGACGTTTATTCGGACGGCAAGGGGGAAACCCTGCTGGCGGACGCCCTTGGCGAGCATCGTGACGACATCGTCATTGCCACTAAGTTCGGATATGACTTTTACAACCATCCCGGCCCTCAGCCAGGGCAGCGCGAACGGCCCCAGGACTGGTCGCCTGATTTTGTTCGCCGCGCCTGCGAAGCCAGTTTGAAGCGCCTGCGCACCGATCACATCGACCTGTATCAGCTTCACAATCCGCGTCTGGACGCACTGCAGCGCGACGATCTCTTCGCCACGTTGGACGACCTCAAAGCGGAAGGCAAGATCCTGGCGTACGGCGCCGCGCTTGGACCCGCCTTAAAGGCGGACCGTCAGATCGAAGAGGGAGCGTACTCGATCTCCCACCGGCATGCCCCGGTGCATATCATCTATAACCTGCTCGAACAGGTGCTTGGGGAGTCGTTGTTCCCTCTGGCGCGCCATCACGGCGTCCCGGTGCTTGTGCGCGTTCCCCACGCTTCCGGCGTCCTGGAGGGCTCCTACACCGAGGAAACGGAGTTTGCGCCCACGGACCACCGCAGCCATCGGGTATCGACGGACGTGATGCGGCAGAAGTGGCTGATCGACGGCATTAAAAAGGTGGAGCGATTGCAGTTCGCGGCGGAGGGAGCCGGGCGGACGCTCGGCCAGATGGCGATCCAGTTCATCGTAAGCGAGCCGAGCATTTCCGGGATTTTCCCCAATATCTACGATGCGCGCCAGCTGGAAGAGTTTGCCGGGGCCACGGCAACGCCGGCGTTTTCGAAAGAAGAGCTTGCGGAAGTCAAGGACCTCTACGACAATAACTTTTATCTCGAGGAAGAGGCGCTCGCCACGGCGGGATAATGTTTGTTGATGCGGAACCCTTTCGTTCACGGAATCCCTGTGCTCCAGAGGTATTCATGGGATGGGCTCGCGTGGGCGCAACAAATCTTGGATTGCATAGTCTAAGCTAGCAAGGATCGCGAGCCGAGATCAGCGGACGCGGTTTGAACAGCCCAGAAGGCAATCGCAAATCTCATGGCGCCTGAATGACCGGCGCCTGGCAGGGATCGGAAGGAACGAAGTGGTTACGTTGC
>JBBRKX010000692.1:0-3401 GCA_038231675.1 Chthonomonadales bacterium
CGCGGTGGCTCCAGGCTGGACCCGGTCCTGGCTGGGCGAAGGCGGAGTGGCGCAGGACTCCGGCGCGAACCGTGCGGTCGTCAGCGGCGCGCCTATTCCCTCGATGGAAACGGTCCAATAGCGCGGAACCAGAACATATGACGAATCTCTAGCAGTGGACGGAAGTCCCTGCTAGAGGCCTACAGCCGCTTCTCCTTCGAAGAACTATATCCCGCAATGCGGCGTGTGCCCTTTGGACACACGTGAATGCGTTCGAAGGGCGAGCGGCGCCTGGCGCCTCCAGCGGAGAAATTGATTTCGCCGAGTGGCGTTAGAGGATGGAATAGCTCGGCAGCGTAAGAAGAGCCGGGTAATGACTCTCCCATGTGTCGAGAGGAACGGGAAAGATGCATCGTATTCTGCTGATCGGCGTTGAAGAGGCGTCAGAAGTTCACGAGGCCGTCGTCGAAGCAGGTTTCACCATTCGAACGACGCCTCCAGATTCCTTCCTGCTGCGGGAAGCTTTCGAAGAGTTTCGGCCCGAGGCCATGGTCCTGGCGCTCGGAGAGGATGTATTTCTGCTGCATCACGTACACCGACTGCTCAGAACGGAAC
This sequence comes from Chthonomonadales bacterium, assembly GCA_038231675.1. Taxonomy (GTDB): domain Bacteria; phylum Armatimonadota; class Chthonomonadetes; order Chthonomonadales; family Chthonomonadaceae; genus JBBRKX01. The sequence continues at coordinate 595 of JBBRKX010000692.1, forward strand.
TGAACGCGCATCCGGTGCCTATTCTCGCGCTCGCCCGGCCCTCCCATCTTGAGCCGGCGCAACTGGTTGCGGGCGTCGATGACTTCGTGCTTCCTCCCTATTGCGCCACGGAAGTGTTGGCCCGGATCCAGCTGCTGTTCTGGCGCAACAAACGCGTGAATGCGCAGCATCTTGTGCAGTGCGGCGGCCTGGTGATGGATATCGCCCGTAGGTGTGTGACTGCGGAAGGGACGCCCATCGGCTTCACCGTCCGCGAATATCAGCTGCTGCAGTTCCTGATGACGAACAGGAGCCGGGCATTCACACGGGAATCGCTCCTGTCTCAGGTGTGGGGATATCAGTTCGAAGGCGATGTGCGCGTTGTCGATGCCTATGTCAAACGCGTCCGCGCCAAACTGCCGGAGCCCTATGGACGGTGGGTCGAGACGGTTCGCGGCGTCGGTTACCGCCTGCGCGATCCCGCCTGATCCCCCTCCCGCCCTATTTGCCTGTTTCCAGCCAGCCGATCGCTTCGGTGAGAGACGTCCACTTGTCCCCAGGAAAACTATTGTCTTGCCCGCCTTTTACCTCCGTCAGCTTGACTTTCGCTCCCTTTTGAACCAGCATCTTTTGGGCCGCTTCCGACATCCACAGCCCGGTCGTTTTGTTGTCATGGCTGTGCTGGATAATATAGGTGCGCCCTTTTGCGTCCGAAAGAGAGGGCAACTCGGCCGAATGGAATGGAGCGTCCAGTACATAAAAACCCTTGAACGGAGTGGTTGGCTGCAGAGAGCAGGCATATACCGCCTGCCCGGCGTCCCGAGCGCCATAAAGAAAAATACGATCGGGCCGAATCGGATATCTGGTGCATACCTCTTTGACGATATCCGCCGCCATTGCCTCCGCCGTATTCTGGATATCCGTCGGGCTCATCCGCATCGTCCCGGACATCCATTTCGCTTTGCCGATGCCTCTTCCCGTTGGGGGAAGCGCGACAGCGATCAGGTAGCGGCCACCAAACGCTTTCTGAGTTGCTTCCAGCCAGAAGTCGGTGACGGCTTTTTCCTCTCCCAACCCGGACCCGAGCACAACGACCAGGCCCAGAGGCGACTCTTTATTGCCTCCCGGTATGGCGACGAGTTGCGCCTTGGTGTCGCTGACATATCCCGGCGTGATAAGCCAGAAGGCCCTTCGTGCATCCTCCCCAATTTGATGATAGGTTGCCTTATGCCGAATGTGAAATGCGCCTGTCGCCGAGTCTGTGCGCACGGCAAGTTTGGGGATCGAAAGCGAGCGGACATCCGGAGGAAATTGGCTCTTGTGTAGTAGCCACCAGCCGTGCCACCACTCTCCATCGATATTCTGGGCCTGATCGCTCGTCAGTCCGGTCAATGGCATGAGCGCCTGGCCGACCACGTTTTCAGCCATCTCGTTGTCATCGGACTCCAGCACTCCGATCAAAGTGGGAATGGCGTGCGGATCGCCCATGGCGCCCAGAGCCTGTGCGATCGGCCAGGTGGCCTGGTCCGGATACTCCCTAACGAACATCTTAAGAAGGATCGGCTCCGCCCATTTGCTTTCAGGGTTCCCAAGGGCCATCACCACCTGCGAACGGACGTTTATACCGATCTCCTTCTCGGTAAGCGGCAGGAGCACCTGACGCCCGAATTGCTCACCCGGCTGCAGGCGAGCGATGATCTGCAGGGATTGCCAGAATGTCTGGTCACCGCGCGCGGCGGCATCGACGGTAAGATATTTGGAGAGCGCCTCCGGCAGTCCCGCGTCTTTCAGCACCTTAACGCGCAGTTTAAAAAGAGGAACGCCACCGGACAAACTCGCTCGGCGAGACCAAAACCCTCCGCTATAACTTCTGGGCAGGGAACCTTGCAGCTCCTGCTGCAACTCCTGAAGGATACTGGAGACTTGCTGAGGCTCCCGCGCCGACACAAGCCTGGCGACGAATGCCCGCGCTCTTTCCCCCATAATTTCCGATATGGGCCGCACTTTAGGGATCGGAATCGACTGCACGTCACCATCGAATGTTGATTTGTTCTTGTCCCACCAGGCGGCCCACCATGCTCCATTGTGCGCCACGGCCGGGTCCACCTTTGTAAGCCCCTTCAAAATCAGACCGACCAGGGAATTCGTGTCGGCCGATTCATCGGATTGCAACAGGCCGATCAAGGATGGGATCGCATGCGCGTCCGCGATATCGGGGAGATAAAAGGCGACAACCTGAGACAGCGAATCGGGGTAATGGTCGAGAAGCAGCCTGACCAGCAGGTCGGAAGCCCAACGCTCTTTGCGCGTTGCAATGACGCGAATGATACGCACTTGCATCTGCTGGGGTACAGGACTATCCACCAATGGCACGATGACTTTGCGTAGGAATTGCGCCTCGGGCTTGAGGGCTTCCACCACCTGGAGCGTCCACCAGGCGTTCATGGGAGGATTGCCCGCCAGCGTCGCAGGGAGATACTCCGTAATGCTTGCCAGGAGTCCACTATCGTTAGCGACTTGCCTTCTCAACCGCGCAAGCGGAGCCTCGGAAACGAAGTCGACCATCGTCAGTTGCCGCACGAGTTCCGGCTTTAAGGTCTCGTCCGCGTCCTGGATGCGTTTGATGAAGGCGCTTTCGCTGTTTCTGACAATCTCTTGCACCGACTTTTCTTTGTTGCTTTCCAGCCACTTCCGGTATCCCGGGCCATCCCCAGCAAAGTTCTGAAAGGCGTAGTTCACCAATACGGAGAAGGCCGCGCTCTGAACCTCGGCGGACGGGTCCATCGCGCCGAGTTGCAGGATGTCGAACTCATGCGGATTATTGACGA
>JBBRKX010000693.1:0-3392 GCA_038231675.1 Chthonomonadales bacterium
TCAATGTGTTTTTGCCGAGCCGATGCAGGTGCGTGGGGCGACGCCTGACTTTATAACGGCGACCGCAATTCTTATCGCACTCTTTGGAGACGCCAACAGTGGGGCCGCGGTGGGCTTTTTTGCCGGGCTGCTGCTGGGTGTGATCGCCTCGCCCCCCCATGGCGGGTTCGGCAGCCTCATCGTGAGCAGAACGCTGGTCGGCCTTGCAGTCGGATGTCTGGAAAATCGCATTTTTCGCAATAACGCTTTTATCGCCCTTGCGCTGGTGGCTTCGGGCACGGCGATAGCCGAGACACTGTTTTTTGTATTTGCGCCGCAGCACAATATCGGCCACTGGGCGCGTGGCATGGCCCTGACGACGGTGTACAACACCTTGCTGGCTGTCCCACTTTTTCTCCTCATACGCGGGCTCGTTCACCCAAAAACAAATCGAGAAGATCGCTGATTCCGAGCGATCGTGAAATGACAACCATGAACTTCCCCACGGAAATTGTCGAATTTGTACTTCGGCCGGATGACTCCTATTCCTGGCAGGTAACCGGCGGCGACAACGTCCACGTAATTGAACTGGCCCTTACTTAGCAGAGTTGGCAAGGCTTTGTATGGCGGCATCATATGCAGGTTTTTATCCCGGACAGGATGAGGCATGTCGATGTCGCCGTACTCGCGATACGGAACGATAAGGGCAACCATGACGATACCGAAGAAGGAAGTATGCTTGCCCGTGAGACCGGGATGGTCTGGGTCTATCTGTATGATGTTCCAAATCAGCCGCTCTTTGGCGGGCTGATCGAAGATGCGCTGATTGCCCATACGCTTGTTCAATATCTGGAAACGGGAGATCCCTCGTGGCCTCTCCTATTTCCCATGGTAAAAAGTGCGGTGCGCGCCATGGATGCGATCCAGGAGATGCTGAAAGAGCGTGGGCTGCAGGCTCCAGTGCGTTTCGTGGCGACAGGCGCCTCCAAGCGCGGCTGGACATCCTGGCTCCTCCCGGTTGTCGACGCGCGCATCGTCGGAATCGTGCCGCTCGTTTACGATAATTTGAACCTGTTCGCGCAAATGCCGCATCAGTTGGAAGTGTGGGGCGGATACAGCGAGCAGATTGGGGACTATACCCATCAGGGTCTGCAGCAGAAAATGAAGACGGAGCGAGGACAGCGCCTTACCGCAATGCTCGACCCTTTCTCCTATCGCAGCCGGCTCCAGATCCCCAAATTAATCATCAATGGGGCGAACGACCGTTATTGGACCACGGATGCCTTGAACCTTTACTGGCGGGACCTGGTAGGGCCCAAGTGGATAGTATATCTTCCCAACGAAGGGCATAGTTTTACGGATATGACGCGTTATTATCGCACCGGCGCCGCATTCCTGCGCATGATGGCGGCCGAACGTCCCATGCCTATATTGGAGTGGAGCTTCTCAACGTCAGACGGCCGAGCGGATCTAACGCTGGATGTGGATATCCCCGCAGCGTGGGCGCAGGTCTGGACCGCCGAGTCGGAGACGCGGGATTTTCGGACTGCCGTATGGAGCAATGATTTCCTGCTCGAATCCAATGGGGGCAAACATTGGAAACGAAATATTCCCTTACCGAACGGGAAATATTTCGCGGCGTTTGGTGAGATTCTGTTTGGTATGAGCGCGCAAACGTTTTCACTTTCCACGCAGCCGTTCCTTGTAGGGCCGGGGGGTTAAGTGGCGCTCCGCCGCCGGCAATGCACATGCCGGCCCCCTTCACAGTCCCTGTGCGATCGCTACGATACACACGCGGGAGGCTCCGGCGTCTCGAATAACGCGGGCGCACTCTCGCGTCGTTGCTAGAGACGTCAGTACGTCATCGATGAGCAGCACGGACTGATCGGCAAAATACGCGGGGTCCCGCGCCGTGAAAGCGCCGTTTACGTTGTCCGTACGTTGCGTGACTCCGAGCGATGTTTGTGTTCTGGTTTTCCGTGTTCGCGACAATCCCCGGGTGTCCAATCGCCATCCCCATTCTGTTGCCACGATCTCTCCGATGAGCTCCGCTTGATTGAATCCTCTCATACGGCGGCGGGCGGGATGCAAAGGAACGGGGACCACCAGGTCGAATGCCGGCTCCGCCGACCCTCCGGAAAGCGGACCAGGAGTGCGTAACGATCGGGCCAATAGTTCGCCAAGCGGCCTGGCCAGTGCGGTTTTACCGTCGTACTTCATCCGGTGAATGGCCGTTCGTAAGCTTCCGCCATACGTGCCGAGTGCTTGCGACCATGCGAAGGGCGCCTCCGGGCCCGAAAGGCAATCGGAGCAAACAAGACTGCCTGCGGCAATCGGAATACCGCACCGATCGCAAAACGGCGGGTGGATCGGCTGTATTTCCGATCGACACGCAGCGCAAAACGGATCCCTCTCATCCGCGCCGCACACAAGGCAGACTGGCGGATAGACCAGATCCAACAGGCCGTTCCACACAGCCGCCGCACCCTCCCGCATCCCATGTGCGCTATTTCGAAGATCCATCGCGATCATCCTGTGAGCCATCATCGTGCAGAAGAGCTTCCATGTTGTTCTGCTCGGCTGCCGCTGAATCCTTTCGTTGGCATGATAGAAGCGCAAGGCCGGGAACCGAACGGATCGGCGCCGAGTAGATAGAACGAACCAGGAAGAATATCGTGTGAACACGGTAGTCCGCAAGGAGAACGAAAGATGCGTATCGGGTTTGCCGTCAAAGTGCTTGGGGAAGGGGGCATTAAAGAGTGTGATATGCGCCGCTGGCAGAACAGTCCCCATGTGCGCTGCAGCATAGAGATGCTGACGGAGGTCTTCCACTATCTGGATCGTGTCGACATTCGGATGTATCGCATGAGCAGCGACATGGCGCCTTACCTTACGCATCCGGATATGCCGCAATTCCACGGTCAACTGGAAGAGGCGGCCGAAGAGCTGGCGGCTCTCGGGGAACTTGCGCGGAAGTACGCTCTTCGGCTGTCGCTTCATCCTTCGCAGTACATCGTTCTGAACGCAATGGATGAGAGCGTCGCGTCAAAGTCGATTGCGGACCTTGTGGCGCAGGGGGCGATCCTGGATGCGATGGGACTTGGGCCCGATGCCGTCGTGGTTACTCACGTCGGCGGGGCGTACGGAGACAGGGACGCGGGGATTGAACGGTTCGCACGGCGGTACGAGGCGCTTCCGGAAGCAACGCGCAACCGTCTCGTCGTGGAAAATGATGACATCACTTACTGTGTCACGGACGCACTGCGGGTGCATGCACTATGCGGGATCCGGGTTATCTTCGACAACCTGCATCATTTCTGCAACAATCCCGCCGGAGCACGGCATCTGCCCGTGGGAGAAGCGCTTGCACGTTCGCTCGCGACATGGCCGGCGGGGCAGATACCGAAAATACA
>JBBRKX010000694.1:0-3367 GCA_038231675.1 Chthonomonadales bacterium
GGTCCATGCGTAGGTGTAACACGAGTTCCAAAAGGGCTTGACCTTTGTCACGAACGCCATGAAGAACATATGGAATCTGTAACTCTGCAGCGCGAAGTTCTACCGCCGTGTTAGCTCTTCCAGAGATCCAGGCGACTTGGATACCGCATTGTCGCATCAGGACAAGTCCTAAACCGTCGGAAACATGGAAATGTTTTTGTTCGATGCCCGCACTGTCCATACCAAGAACGCCATCGGTCAGAACCCCATCCACGTCCATGGCTAAAAGCCTGATGATGGTCAGCATCTTCTCATTGTACATAAGGTCCGCCTGGCATCGAAACATGAAATAAGGATGAAAGGGTAGGTCAAAAGGACGCCCTGGCCGATGCACAAAGGTTCTGACCAGGGCGAGTGCAATGCGATAAGGCGGCAGATCCTTTTTATGAACGCGTTGGCGCCCCGGGAAGGGGCGGGAGACCAGGGACCTGCGGAGCGCCTTGAGTACGAGGCTGTTGGCCAGGTGCACCCTGTGGATATTGCCCTTGCTGTGATGGTATCTGCGGCACGGACGGTGGTTGTTGCGCCTCACTTCCCGCACCCTGCGTCGGCCCAACTTCCCCCTTGGTTTGCGCCATGCGGATCATCTGTTTCATCTCGGTAATGTTTCCCGCTGACGCAATAGCGGTTTGCTCCGTGATGAGGCCTTGCTTAAAAAACTTTAGCAGACATTGATTCATGGTCTGCATACCCCAATACTCTTCCTGGCCCGCCTGTCTGATCGCCGTATAGATATCGTCCGATTGTCCTTTTTCAAGCAACATCCCGATAGTCGGCGTAACGTCCATGACTTCTATCCCCGCCAGTCGGCCTTTACCATCCGCGCGGGGCACAAGCTTCTGGGAGACAACCCCACGCAAAGTAACGGAGAGTCTTAACCAGAGCATCGGCCTTTCGTGTGGCTGGAACATATTGGAGACACGATCGAGGGTTTCGGCAGCGCTTGCGGTATGGAGGGTCGCAAAGACAAGATGCCCGGTTTCAGCAGCCTGAAGAGCGACATTCATAGTTTCCATATCACGCATTTCACCAATCAAGATGATATCGGGAGCCTGCCTTAAAACATGTCGCAGCGCCATATTGAAGTTTTCGGTGTCGAGTCCGATCTCCCGCTGGCTGACGTAAGCTTCTTTGTCACGATGAACAAACTCAATGGGATCTTCAAGCGTGATGATATTTACCTTCTTGGTCTCATTAATGAGGTCGATCATCGCCGCAAGTGTCGTCGTTTTGCCGGAGCCAGTCGGGCCCGTTACAAGCACAAACCCGTTTCTATGCTTTGTAAAATCCTTTACCTTTGCTGGAATCCCCAGGTCATCCAGAGATCGTATCTTAATCGGTATGAGGCGGCAAACGGTTGCGGTCGTACCCTTTTGTCGATATACATTCATGCGCACACGCATAGTTTCGCCGACCGCGAATGCGAGGTCCATCTCATGGTGTTCTTCAAAGATCGCCTGTTGCCTCGGATCCATTTTAGCCAGGCAGAGTTGATGTACTTCTTCTGCAGAAAGCAAAGGATACGTGGTGGCAGTCATGGCGCCATGTTGTCGGATAGTCGGTACGGCATCGGCCTTTACGAAAAGGTCCGAAGCATTATGTTCATCCGCATAGCGGATCATGTCATCGATATCAAAATCCATCAGGGTCCCTTTCATCCGTTTCCGCGAGTCACGTGCGTGACGTCGGTGCGGATCCATGCACGGGCATGCGTCGAGCAATTATGAAATAGATCGCCGCCCCAACAAACATTGCCGTGCCTGTTGCAATGAGTAAAACCGGCCAAAAAAAGCTCGCCGAGGGCGCGACCGCTTCGACCGATCCGTGCAATGAGGATTTTATTTGGCGAGCATCCGAAGCATCCTTGAGAGAAGGCAGGGAACCGCGATGGTCATAGATGTCTGCCTCATAGCGATAGGCCCCTTGTTCGCGAAAGAGTTCGATATGAAGGTTCGCATCGGAATAATGTCGCGGCCATTCCCCACCAACAAGATTAGGGTACGCGAAAATAACTTCGACATGATTCCAACGTTGAAATGCCGTTAGATAGGACCTCAGCAGGCCCTCTCCGTTCATCTTTGTTGCGGATTCCAGAGTAAATTGTGCCCCTGTGGTAACGGGATACCTTATAGGATCTCCCTGACTCACGCTCGCATCGCTAATATCGGCCCCGGGGGCGATTTGCGCCCCAGTCACCTCCACAAGCCGCTCCATTTCCTGCCGAACGCGCAAATGGGAAACGCGCTTTCGATACACTGCTCCAATAGACACCACATTTCCCGGACCTGGGTTGACGAAGATAATCACATCGGCGGGGTAATGAAGAGGGAGACGAACAATAGGATCCTGGCTTGCTGCGAGGTGCGCGGAAATGATCAGCATTCCAAAGGTAAGGATCAAACACAAGAAGGTGGAATTGATTTTGGAACCAGTAACAACAAGAACATGGAGCAACTCTGAATAGGAGGGACAGGTAAAAAGTGATCGCCTCGTAGCGATTGGAATTTTGCCAGGTAGAAATCGTAGCGGAAAACGCGTCATACGGTTGTAAATCCGCCCACCGTTTCAACGTTATTCATCGGGGCAAGTAAAATATAGCCCAATTGATGAAGTGCGGGTATTACCCTGGCGGGTATCTGCAGTGCTCTTTTGCGCTAGTGGCGTTAGTGACGAGCACCTCTACAAACTGGGAAAACAGATAGAAATGGAGCTGAGCAGGATCGAACTGCTGACCTCTTCAATGCCATTGAAGCGCTCTCCCAACTGAGCCACAGCCCCGCTACACCGCCCATATCAGTATACTCTCCCCTTCCATTTCTGTCAAGGCGCACATTGCGATAAAAGCATGATGTACAAAGAGCCGTCCTAGAAATCAGCACGACCGCGCTGATTTCTAGGACGAGAACAAACCTTCCAAAAATTTACAGTGCCATTATAGATTATACTACTCTATGTGGTACATACATGACTATCGTGCGCTATTGTCTTGCGGAAGAGTGTCGCCTGACAACACTATGGTGCGACTCCCTGCATCGTAGTTGGCTTCGGTTCCGGTGGCCAGTGCAAGGAAGCGCATTGGAACATACTCCGTTCCGTTTAAGCGGCGTGCTGGGGCTTCCAGGCGAACGCGACGCGTACCATTTACATCATTCACAATAGCAACAGAGCTATCCATGCTTAGCTTGACCGTGCTATCGGGACCGTTTGCAATAAGCATTCGGTGGGCGGCATCATACCGTATCTTCCCTATGTGTCACACTAAGTTGAGAAGAATCGTGCGGTGTTGTTTTTTGTATATTTGAAGCAGGGCGGAGAAAGATAGCCACCA
>JBBRKX010000695.1:0-3366 GCA_038231675.1 Chthonomonadales bacterium
GTGTTTCGATTTTCATGTCTACTTTCGAGGGTGAACGAGGCATTTCTATTCGATACGTGGTCGCCCTATCTCAAGTGCCTCTCGAAGCCTGCACCAAAAGTGACGAAGAACCATTATGGGGCGAAAAATGACAGCCGCGCGTCTGGATACCCGGGAGAGAAGCGATTTTGACTCTTTCTCACGAGAGCGACGCCTCTTTGGCGTCTCCTACCTTTACGGCGATCACGCAGGAAGGCCTTCCATGAAGGCTACTCTCACGTCAGGCGGCTCGACACCGTGAATATTCTGGCGGCTCCTTAGAGCCTATCCCAGTAGGCGTCTTTTCGAGATCAAGAGCTGCCCCATTGGGATAGACTCTTATTTTACGGTCTTGCTATAATCTATTCGGCTAAAATGTACAAATAGTAAAGTATTTCGCTTACCGGGCCTGACCGCCACAACCCTGCTGCGACGCGTGCGGCTGAACATGCACCCGTCCGTACCCGATAGGAGGATTAAGCCGCCATGATCTCCCCATATGAATTGCAAGCCCGCCTCCTGAAATCACTCGCCCATCCGACCAGGCTCAAGATGATCGAGGACCTCGCGGCCGGCGACAAATGCGTCACCGACCTCCAATCAAGTGTCGGAGATCATATCTCCACGATCTCCAAACACCTGGCCGTCCTACGGGCCGCTGGGATCGTCGATACCCGAAAGCATGGGCTCCAGGTCTTCTACAGGCTGCGTGCGCCCTGCGTCAGTACGTTCCTGAATTGCCTGCAGACTGCCGCCGATCCCAACCGCCCCGATGAACAGAAAAGAACCATTACCCTATGTATCGAGCCACCGTCCAGCCTGAACCGCCGCGCACAATAGACATCGCTGAACCTGTTAAGATAGTCCTGATCGGAGGGTTTCTCGGTGCAGGCAAGACCACGGCGATCGGCGCGCTTGCGACGGAACTGATCGGACGCGGTCTGCGCATTGCGGTCATCACCAACGACCAGGCGCCGGGACTTGTGGACACGGCAATCGGCGAACGCCAGGGTCTCCCCATGGCTGAGGTACCGGGAGGCTGCTTCTGCTGCAAGTTCGAGGACATGCTGGACGCGATTCTCAAGGTGCTGCCTTCGAAACCCGATGTGCTCCTCTGTGAGCCGGTCGGAAGCTGCACCGATATGGCGGCGACCGTCCTCAATCCTCTGAAGGTCTTCTACCCCGCGTGCTTCCGTTTCGCTCCCTTTACGGTGCTTGTCGATCCGGCCCGGGCGCGTGAATTCGTACTTGGCGAAGCGAAGGAACGGTTCGGCCCAGAGGTCGCCTACATCTTCCGCAAGCAGTTGGAGGAGGCGGATACCATCGCCCTCACTAAGTGCGACATCCTGGACGATGTCGAAGCCGCGCGTATCGCCGCGCTGCTGAAGCAGAGGTACGAGCGCCCCGTCCTCCTGACTGCCGCCATCGAAAACAGCGGCATCGCAGAGTGGGCGGATTGCCTTCTCTCCCAGCAGCCCGCTGGCAGGCACGTTCTCAGTGATATGGACTACGACACGTACGCAAACGGCGAAGCGGCGCTCGGATGGCTGAATGCGACCGTACGGCTCACGCAAGGCATGGGCTTCGATGGGAGCCGCTTTGCCGTCACATTGGTTGAGGCGATCCAGTCAGACTGCGTGTCGGAGGGCGCCGAAATCGCGCATCTCAAGGCGGCAATCGACGGCGGCGAAACATTTGTGCGCGGACACCTCACGTCCACCTCGGGAGCCCCGACTTATCACCCAGGATCGCCCATGCGGATGGCGGAAGCCCGGCTAATTCTGAACGCGCGGATCGCCATCGATCCCGACCGACTTGAGAAGATCGCCCTATCGGCCATACGGCACGCGGCAGCACAATCCGGCGTCACGGCCGAGATCGAGACCCTCCGCTGCTTCCGCCCATCTTACCCGCACCCGCCATACCGCATCCGCGGCGTGCAATGAAGACGCGTTTGTTTGCATGACCACACATATCGCCCATTCCAGGTCAACGAACGGTCACCGTTCGCACTCGGTCTTGACAAAGACAGTAAGACCTGTCTGTTTCACGAAGATGTGCGGCTTGCAGAAGTGACCTTTCCAAAGGCAAGCGCCTACTATGCCCAGAAAACGAGCGCCGGCACCCCCTTCGGCTCTATTGCGGTGCTGGAAGGCACAGGCACGCTCGCGTTTTTCTACATGTGGCGTTGCCAGTATATCCAGACCAAGGAGACGTGCACCTTTTGCTTCCAGGTGATGGCCGATATGGCGGGTTATCCTCTTCCCAGTCCATCGTACGGCGAGGCGGCGGAAATCATCGCATGGGCCATTGAAAACGCGGGAGTACGGGAGGTCCAGCTTACCGCCGGAACTCTCTTCACCTCCCCGGAAGAGTGCAAGCGGTATGCGGATCTGCTCCGCGTGATCGACCAGCGCGTGGGGCTGGATAAGATTCCTTCGGAGATCTACTGCTACATGACGGCGCCGAAGGACCCGCAGTCCGTGGATCAGGTCTTCGAGGCGGGAGCGGACCGCGTTGCCCACGATCTGCATGTGTGGGACGCTAAGCTGCACGCCCGCTTTGCTCCCGGACACGCGCGTCATATCGGGCGATCGGGCCAGTTGCGCGCTCTGGAGCATATCGCCGACAAATTCGGGCCGAACAAAGCATTCAGCGCGTTCGTTGCAGGGCTGGAACCGCTCGACAGCATGCTGGAGGGAGCCGAATACCTCGCGAGTCGTGGCATTGTTCCTGCATTCTCGGTCTGGATGCCCACTCCCGGTTCGGTTACTGCGGACAGCGCTCCGCCCGGCCTGGACTACTATCGCCAGGCTCAAAAACAGTTTGCCCTCCTTTACAAAAAATACAACTTGAACCCGCCTGGCTCCGCGGCGGGCTCCCACGTCTCCCTGTGCCGTGATATTTATCGGACCATGGATGCGCTGCTCGAAAACTAGAGCCGCGCAGAGCGGTGGTCGGAACAAAATACCGCACTGCCAAACGCTGTTGACAAACCACAGGAATGGAGAAAACCCGTGCTTCGAAACCGCCGCAGGGCCTTTACGCTAATCGAATTGCTCGTTGTGATAGCCATTATCGCGATTCTTGCGGCGATCCTTTTCCCGGTCTTCGCGCAGGCCCGAGAAAAGGCGCGCCAAACCAGTTGCCTGTCCAACCATAAACAGTACGCACTCGCGACGCTGATGTATGTACAGGACTACGATGAGACCTTTCCATTTAGCGCGTACCTTGCTCCGACGTTCTGCAATCGGGCTAGCGCCGGATGACGCGGCGGAGCAAGATGGGCTCGCGGAACCACAGGCATTCACCCTGAGGCAAGCGCTCCATACGCCGGCCTTCTGGGCA
>JBBRKX010000696.1:0-3365 GCA_038231675.1 Chthonomonadales bacterium
CGATCCCTTCGACCAGTTCGACGAGTTGGTTGATCGTCACCAGTTCATCGGTTCCGAGGTTGAGCGGATGCGGATAATTCGAGCGCATCAGGCGAAAGATCCCCTGTACACAATCCTCGACATGCATGAAGGTGCGGGTCTGCTCGCCATCGCCCCAGATCTCCATTTCGCCGCCGTCGGGCGTGAGCGCGACTTTTCTGCTGATGGCAGCCGGAGCCTTTTCCTTGCCGCCATCGTACGTCCCGAGCGGACCATAGACGTTGTGAAAGCGCACGGTGCGCGTTTCCATGCCGTGGTCTTCTCGGAAGTACTGGCACATCTTTTCCATGTAAAGTTTTTCCCAGCCGTACCCCTCTTCCGCGTCCGCAGGATACGCGTCGTCTTCCTTGAGCGGGGTCACGTCCGGGCTTTTCTGAAGATGCTGGGGGTAGATGCAAGCGGAGGATGAGAAGAGGAAGCGCTGAACATTATGAATGCGGGCGGCCTCCAGCATATGCACATTGATCAGGGTATTGTTGCGCGCGATGTTCGCATGCGACCCGGTGATGTAACCGATCCCGCCCATGTCGGCGGCGAGATGGTAGACTTCCTCCACGTCGCGGACCGCCATCAGGCAGCTGTCGAAGCGACGAAGGTCCAGAAGTTCAAATGAGTGGGCAGCGGTCGGAGCATACTCCGGGTTCTTGATGTCGACACCACGCACGCGATACCCTTTGGCGACCAGAAAGTTAGTCAGGTGATGACCGATAAATCCGCCGGCCCCCGTGACCAGGACGTATTTGCTCATGGAAATATGATCTCCCGTTTGAATGGACAGGATGCGCGGAGCCTCTCGGCGATCGCTGCCGGCGGTTTTAGGTGACGAACCGGGCAATGGGGCTGGGTGCGCATCCGTGCGCAGGCTGTCCTACAGGGAATTATTGGAAAATCCAGGTAATTTTTGCAGGTTCATTTTCGGATTTGGCCCTCTCACCCCTAAAACCCACTTCTCCCGTTCCGGGCAGACAGGGACTTCCAGACCCTCACACCCTAAATCCCTCTCTCCCTGGATTCCTTCGCTACGCTCAGCGGGCGAGAGGGACTTCGACTGCCTGCTTGCGGCTCGCTCTTACGTTGGAACGCTTTTTGTTTCTCTTGAGTGTCCTTTCTCCCTTCGGCCTGGTCGCACTGCGTGGGGCAATTGGGTTGGTTGGGATGGTTGTGGTGGGCGCTTGGAAGGGAATGGGTGTGCAAGCCTTGGGTTGTGTGCTAAACACATGGTTGGGAGGAGGAGCGGCGTGGCACGCTGTGCGACACCGCGTCTGCCAGTCGCGGCAAGGCGTAAAGCCGTCACAATCAAAGCAGACGACCTATTCTAAAACCGGAGCCGCAAGCAGGCAGTCGAAGTCCCTCTCGCCCGCTGAGCGTAGCGAAGGAATCCAGGGAGAGAGGGATTTAGGGTGTGAGGGTCTGGAAGTCCCCTTCGCCCGGAATGGGAGAGTGGATGGGGTAAGGGTGGCAGAAGTAGTCAGGGGGCAATGGTGGCATATTCCAATTGGAGACGACGCACACCGCAGTGTGCACAGCACCCTTCCCTATCCAATGCACCTCCACAGTAGATACAAGAGTCTGTGGGGAGAGGCCGCACCGATGCCACTAATCCCTTCAAGCCCTCCACCGCCGATGCGCTTTTTGCCGGTTCGATATCTTCCAAAATAAGCATAAGTCCTATACTCCCTCCGATTTCTTACACTTATCAGACGCATCCGGAAGCGGAAACTTCTCATTAGCCTGAGTATTTGCCACTCCGCAACGCTTTGCTCATCTCCCGAGCAGCCGTCCTTACATGGATGTCTTTCGCATGAAAATACGGTAGAAGCATCAGCCGAACTTCACGCGCTGCATGGCCATTGCTTTCATCCGCGTAATTGAAGAGAAATGCTTCCAAGAGATTGCCGATTCGTTGCGGATGGCCCAGGGCAGCCTTCAGCATATCTGGTGCGTGCCTTTGCCAGAGCTGGTACAGTTCGTCATCGTTTCCTTCGGCCGGACCGCCGTCCAGTCTCAAATCTTCCCAGTAACCGAGGCTTGTCAGGTCATGATGCGTGAGGTACAGCCAGTTTAAACCCTGGTACAAGCCATCCATATCCTTAAGGTTTTCGCCACCACCATCTTCGTTAGGATACTCCTTCCTCCACCTGGCTTCTGGGCCGATATAATAACGATACGGCCGCAAAAGGCGTTTCAGGTTCGCTTCATAATCTACTCCGTAGTAGGCCTGAACAAACGCCGTATTCGCGAATTCGTTGGAGTTCGGCGCGATAGCAGGCAAGAGCTCTTTGCATCGCATAGCGTCGGACCGGGAGATCCTCTTTTCGAAAGCCACAAACGCCGCCTTTTTGTCGCTCATCTTTCCGACCGCTCTATCGATGTGCGCCAGGAATGCTCTATCCGCCGTCGAGAGCGGCTTTTTCGACGTCGCCAGAACAATGAGTAGCGGAATAGTGAACATTAAATGTCTCCTCCTTGGAACATTACGAAGTGGTTTGCCCACGATTTCGTCTCTTCGCTTCTCTTGCCCCTACTTTATCTCCTCGCCGGCAGGAGCATTCAATACAATGAATATGTTGGTAGCGTGGCTTACCGGAC
The DNA here is from genome assembly GCA_038231675.1 of Chthonomonadales bacterium. GTDB lineage: Bacteria > Armatimonadota > Chthonomonadetes > Chthonomonadales > Chthonomonadaceae > JBBRKX01. Next base: position 2,629 of record JBBRKX010000696.1, read on the forward strand.
TTTCGCGTCAGGTAGAATCCAATCGAATCTATTTGGGTCGGCGCCATGCCGAAGACAATGGATTGGAAAAAATGACGCTTCATGGAAGCATATTCGCGCCGGCGTACATTGTTTCCTGGCCAACGTTGTTTTGATTCTGGCGTTGGCGGTCCTGGCGTCATTACGATCCCGCGATAATTATGCGTCACCGCGAGGGAAACGGGCATCGTTTTCTTATCGTATACTGCTACATACGGGCTCATTTCACATCTCTAATCCAGGACCGGCCATGGAAGCAAAGACCGGTTCTCAGAGAGGTTTGCCATGAAGCGTTCCGCCTTCACTCTCATCGAACTGCTTGTAGTTATCGCCATTATATCCATTCTTGCGGCTCTCCTATTTCCTGTTTTTGCGAAAGCGCGGGAGAAGGCCCGGCAGACATCTTGCCGTGGCAGCCTGAAACAGATGGTCAGCGCACTTCAGATGTATACGGAGGATTACGACGAACGACTTCCCGGTCGGTACCAGGGCGAAGAACAGTTCTCCTGGCGTTCTCTTTCGCTCCCCTATCTCAAAAGCAAGCAGATATTTCAGTGCCCTTCGCATAGAAGCGACAAAGTGGTACTCGACGCCGTGACACAAATACCAGGCAATATCGCCGGACAGTGTGTCGACGGGCAATTCCCTCCCTCGTATGCCGTCAACGGCCAGGACGATCAGGCCAAGTTGGGGGGGCCTACTCCCATGCCATCCAACTC
>JBBRKX010000697.1:0-3355 GCA_038231675.1 Chthonomonadales bacterium
ACCAAAGCCCGTTTTGCCACCCTGAATGCCGTTCTTGATGGCGTGAAAGAACTCCGGGATGTGGTTGAGATTGCGGAAAAACAGTTCAGCGATGAGAAAACAATTTTGTTCGTGGATGAGATCCACCGCTGGAACAAGGCGCAGCAGGACGCTCTACTTCCTCATGTCGAAGATGGTACGGTAGTGCTGATCGGCGCCACCACGGAAAACCCCTATTTTGAAGTGAACGCGCCACTGCTTTCCCGTTCGCGGCTCTTCCGCTTTGAAAAACTTACGGACGAGGCGATCCGCAACCTGGTGGAGCGTGCCCTCACGGATACCGAGCGCGGGCTTGGCAAGGAGCATATCGTGGCGGATGCCGCTGCCCTGGATCATCTCGCCCGGATTGCGGGCGGGGATGCGCGCAACGCGCTCAGCGCGCTGGAATCCGCCGCGCAGGCGACACTGCCCGATGAGGCCGGCGTCCGCCATCTGACCCTGGACCTCGCGGAAGAGGGAGCGCAGGCGCGTGCGCTCGCCTATGATAAAGATGGCGACGAGCACTACGACACGATTTCGGCGTTTATCAAGAGTTTGCGCGGCTCCGATCCCGATGCCGCGCTCTACTGGCTGGCGAAGATGCTGATGGCGGGCGAAGACATCAAGTTCATCGCCCGCCGGCTGATCATTCTCGCGTCCGAAGACATCGGCAACGCCGATCCTCTCGCGCTCCTCATCGCCAACGCCGCCGCGCAGGCGGTGATGTTCGTCGGTCTCCCCGAAGCGCAATTAACGCTGTCACAGGCCGTCACCTATCTGGCCGCCGCCCCCAAGAGCAATGCCTGCACCCTCGCCATCGGCCGCGCCATGGAAGAGCTGAAGACGAATGGCGCGCAGCGTGTCCCGGTCCATCTGCGCGACAGCCACTATCCGGGTGGGAAGAAGTTGGGGCATGGGAAAAGCTATCTCTACCCCCATGATTTCCCCGGCCACCACGTTCCCCAGCAGTACCTTCCCGACGGAGTAAATACTGCTTTCTACGAGCCCACCGACGAAGGCGCGGAAGCGAAGATCAAGCGCCGGATGGAATCTCGTATCAGACCTGTTCCCGACAACCAACCAGACGAAGAAAATTCCGCTGGAAACTCAGGTGAGTGAACGCGAGAGAATGATTTACTCCAAGATTTTGCAGGGCTATGCGCCGTCGTTCCCCGAAGCCACCGAGCAATTCGTTAAGGTGGAATGAAGGATCTTCCCGTGGATAGATGTAGAGCGAGGCAAGCATCAGAAAGCTGCGTTAAATTCTAAAGCAGCAAAGGCGCGCCGTCCATCCGGCCATTGCGCCTCCGCTTCTATCCACTGCGGCCCCGCCTGCTCGGCCTTGAATGCATAGGTCGCTCCGAACCCCGGCTCTTGACCTTGCGCCTCCCATACGATCCGTGCGTCCTTCAGACTCATTCCTTCCACTTTCAGAGATGCTGAGATGCGCGTTCCTACACGGGCCTGTTTCGCCACTCCAATGATTTGTCCGGCCGCCGATCGCCATTTTTGATCCTTGTAAGGGGATTTTGCCATCAGGTATGCGAGGGTAGCCAGGCACCGTCCCTGCAGGGGAATCGTAAATTCCGTCGCAACATTGAAGCTGTCGCACCAGCGGTCATAAAAGGGGTAAGGGCCCTCCTGCGCTCCATCGGAGGGAAAGGATAGCGCTCCAAGTTCTCCCTTGTATTTTTCCAGGTACATGAATCCTTCCTGGATACTACCCAGCGGAATGCCGCTGGGCGGCAGCTTCCGACGGTCGTTGATCGCGTACTGGTGAACGATCTCGCATTGCCGCTTCCAGCCTAATCCAGTCACAAACATAACGTTATTCGGGTTGCATCCCGCCTCGAAATTAAGATTGCCCAAAATCGCCTCCATCCGATCGGGGCGTGGGTCCAGACTGTCCGCGACAGCGATATCGAATGCCTGTGCCGTCGAGAAGTACCATCCCGCCGCTCGAAAGCGCCTGGTTTCTGTTGGAAAACTCGTTCCGTAAGCGCTCGCGCCGGCCCAATCCATGTGATCCCGAGCTCCCGCAAAAAGCTCCGCACGGCACTTCGCCAGGTAAATTGGGTCGAGCTGTTTCTCCGTTAGCCGTCCGCTCTTGCTTCCAAACGCATAGCTTCGGATCGCACAGCCATAGGAATCGAACAGCCTCTCCCAGCCCCAGTGCAGCGTGTTCTTGTCCGTGGGATCGAAGATTTTGCGTAGCTTATCGTGGTATTTCTGTTCGCCTGTCGCCAGGTATAACTCGGTCGCCGCCCAGGCGATCTCGTCATCGTGCATAAAGGCGTCGCCGTAGTGCGTGATCTTTTGATAAGATCCATCCATCCCGTATCTGGCCCAGGCGCGCTCGAGAAAGTCCCATCCCTTCCGCGCCTTGCTCAGATAAAGTGCGGCGGCGGCAGGAAAGGCCTTTCTGAAACGGGGCGAAGAGGCCGCCTGAGCGAGGGCCGCCGTCGCCGCCGCCGTCACCGCCGTGGTCTTCGGGAACACTATCTGCGGGTCGCCGTGGTCCGGCGGCACGTCCTGTTCGTAAGCGCGATCCTGCGGATAGACCAGGAAGTAAAAGCCGTCGTCCTCGTCCTGCATCTTTGCAAGGAAATCCGCTTCCCATTTGGCAAGCTGAAGCAGATCGCTTTTGCCGTCTCCGCTTTCCGGCAGACCGAGGTTATCCAGATCCGCCGCTCCGGGGAAAACGTCGGCGGCGAAGACGAGAGTATGGATGAGTTGGGCGCTGTTGATCGTGTATTTGCTATAGTCCCCCGCGTCATGATGGCCGCCGGAGACATCGATTTTACCCTGTCGGACAAAGGGGTACAGGCTGGACTCCACATCCTTGAGTTGCGGCGCCGTATGGCGTGGGTTGGCTTTGTAATTCGCGCTTTCGCCCGCTAATTGGCGCTGAACATTCTTAAACGCGAGGGTCGGGATTTCGGCCGGAGCCGTATGGCACGGACCATGAACAAAACGCGTAAACGGGAGTGCATTCTCGGCTCCGCATCGCTGATGGTAGAGTCCGAGCGCATAGGTTCTCGCAAAAGCGGCGGCGGTTCCCTCATTGATCCGAAACGGCAGAGACCTCCCCATCCCCGGAACCTCCAGGCTGTATACGCCAGGCATCTTATAAGGAGAAAAGTCCGCCTCTAAAACGTGTTGATAGGGTAGGGGTGCGTAGGTCCATCCCTTGTCCAGGCGGGGCTTCAAAGCGCCACTGTAAACGACCTTGCCGGCATTGCTTTCGATCAGATTGAACCGGCTGGAAGGAAGATCAAGCTCTCCAAGGCTTCCCAGAAAGTAGCCGATCATCGCCTTTTTTGTGTAGCCCGGCATA
>JBBRKX010000698.1:0-3353 GCA_038231675.1 Chthonomonadales bacterium
ACCAGACCATAGACCTGTCCCCGATGCTGCGCGCACTCGCCAACCACATAGACATCCGGATCGTCGACCGAACGCATCTGGTTGTCCACCACGATGGCGCGTTCGACGGTCAGGCCACAGGCCACTCCGAGTTCCGAATTAGGCTTGATACCAGTCGAGATCACCACCATATCACAATCCAGGCGCGTTCCATCCTTGAACAGGAGCCCGGTTACGTTCTCGTCCCCGAGCACTTGCGTCGTACTTGCCTCAAGGTGAACATGGACCGCCATCTTTTCCATGGTGGTTCTGAGGATTGCGCCCGCCTGAGCGTCCAACTGCTGGTTCATCAGGTGGCCCGCCAGGTGAATGACATGCACTTCGGGTCCGAAATTCAGCAGCCCCCGCGCCGCCTCCAATCCCAGGAGTCCACCACCGATGACCGCCGCCTTCCGGCACTTGTTCGCATAGCTTCCGATCTTATTGCAGTCGTCGAGGGTGCGGAATACAAATACTCCCGGCCTGTGGCTGCCATCCGGCAGCGTCAGCCCCGCGATAGGAGGCACGAACGGCCGGCTTCCGGTCGCGATCAGCAGCTTATCGTAGGGGGTGACGCTTCCGTTGCTGCCCGTGACAACCTTCGCCTTCCGGTCGATTTCGGTGATCCGCACCCCCGCATGCAGCACGATATCGTTCTCGTCGTACCATGTCAGCGGGTTCAGAAAGATCTCCGCAGGATCCTGACTGCCGTTCAGGACGTTCGAAAGCAGGATGCGATTGTAATTGCCATAGGGCTCGTCGCCGAACATGACGATGTCGAACATCTCTCCCCCGCCGCGCGCGAGGATCTCCTCGACGGCGCGGGCTCCGGCCATTCCATTCCCGATAACCACAAGTCTTTGCTTTTCCATGGGTGGTGTTCTTTCTCCCTACGTCCGACCCCTTGCGGCGGTCAGGCAGGTTCCAGCGCTCAAATCTCCACGATGCCGATATCGACCACGACGAACCCGCTGACGCCTGCCGGAGCGGCCAGTTGAACGTCCAGTCGGGTCTCGGAAAGCAGGTCCTCCACCACGGCGAGGGAAACGTGCGTATCGGCCTTTGCGCCGATCGGGAAGTAACGCATCGGTTTTCCATCGCGCAAAATGATCAACGAGATGAGTTCCGTGGTGGAGTTTCCCGCGCGCAGATAAAGAAGCTGACTTCGCTTGCCTATGGGAACGACATACGAAAGCTTTTCGGAAAGCGATACAGGTTCCGTCATCCCGACACCCTGAAAGGGAAGGATGCCTTGTAGAAATCGTGGCTGAGAGTACATGATCAGGTCTCCGTTCCGGAAGCCGCGCGCTTCCAGGGAATAAGGCGGCCAAACAGCAAAAGGCCGACGTAAGTCATGGGTATCTTTCGCGAGAGCACTCTCGCACAGAAACACCAACGACCCCGTCGGCCTCAAGAAAAGTTGTGTAATCGTCTATCAGACCCAGTTTGGCGGAACATCCCGCCAACCACTACAAGGATAAGATACCACACAATTATGACAATTGGGTGACAGACAGGCTACTTTTGTTTCCTCGACCGTTTGTCAAGCACATCTGCTTGACAAATCCACCGGCCGAGTATTATAGTATATTCAACATTTGCGGCCATGGTTCTCACTGAGCCTTTATCCATAAAACTCTTCTCTGAAGTTTCTAGACAGGTGCAATTTCATCCCGTATCGGGCAGTCGAAAGAGTCGTTGCTGCCTCCTAATCACCGTCCAAATGCCGTATCGGACATGTTCTCATTACGTTCACCCTGCATAAAGGAGAAACATGAAGCCAACTTGCATGCGAAACGCATTGCTCTCCCTCGGCCTCGCGATAGGAGGCCTGTTTGCGGGAAGCAATCCAGCCTATGCGCAGACCATTTATAAATCGGCGGATCCCAGTATACAGAATGGGGGGTGGAGCCTGGGCGGCGGTCAGGGGTTGGGAGGTCGTTTTACATTGAACGATACGTACCACATCACGTACCTCCTCCTTAACGCAGGCGGCAGCGGCAGCCTGTTCGTTGCCATCAATCCGATTGCTGACCAGAGCAGCTTCCCAACCGCAGACCTTTCCGGCGACGCGTTCCACACCTTATACAACGTGACAGGTAGTTTGCCTACCACTGTCCTCGACATCAATACTAACTTCACTCTTGGCCCGGGCACTTACGCCATTACGACCGGAAGCAACCTGTTCGGCGCCACCGGGTTCGGGTATATGGCGCAAGTCGCACCACTGCCGGGCGCAGCCCTCTTTGTCGCCGCAGGCACCGGCTCCTATACTTACTTCGATACTCCCAGCATCGGATGGAGCTTTGAGGTTGACGGGACGCGCGGGATCCCTGCTGTCACTCCCGAAGGCTCCTCCCTTGCCATGTTAGGGTTAGGCCTGCTGCCATTGGGATATGGGCTGAAAAGAAAATTAAAGCAGGCGTAAAGTCGTTCTGTGGTTGTTTCTCTGCAAGGCTCGGCCTTCGAAAAGAGGCCGGGCCTGGTTGCACGTCCGGTTCGTTGTCCGCACCGTTATTTAGAGCGTAGCGGGGCTTTCTTGTCGTAAATGACGGGGTGGAGAGTCACTTTTTGCGGACAATCGACAGTTCGTTGCTTACCTTGTAGCTCTTATGCATCTGATGCAGCTTGCGTGCGGCTACGCTGCTCGCCCGCGACTTGATGGCGCTGCTGTAGACATGGCCGGTCAGATGGAGCAAGTAATCTTTGGTCCCAACGTTGATATGATTGCGCCTATCATTGAGTTGTGCGTCTGCGATAATCGCGCCTTTCACGCGCGGAGTGATCGAAAGCGCATCCGTCGTGTCTCGTAAGTCTTCCTTAGCCCTGTGGACAATGCCTAGCTTCTTCTCATCGGCTTGTGCGACCCGTATGTTCCCACCTTGTCCATAGCCAGACATGGAACAGCCGAGCATCATGGTGGATATCAATAGGATGGCAATCCAACCTGGCGACGACAATCTCATCTGTTTTTCCTCGCTCCCTATGCTGGATCTATACCATTCGTATTCCGGAACTTTGCTTCTCTCTCACGAAAAAGGAACCAACGAAGTTTATGTGCAAAAGACGATTGGTAGCGTATAGCCTTTGACGGGCCATATGGCGGACTGATACGCGACAGATATTGTTCCCCTGTATTTATGCGGAATTCGATGTTGGACACCAAGACGCCTATACAAGGAAAAAAGGCCGGAGGAAATCCTCCGGCCCTACACAAACCAGGAATAAAGAACGATGTCTTTATTCCATTCCCTTGAAAGCTCCCCGCGATGGGCTCGAACCATCAACATTTCGGTTAACAGCCGAACGCTCTACCATTGAGCTAGCGGGGAATA
>JBBRKX010000699.1:0-3316 GCA_038231675.1 Chthonomonadales bacterium
CCTGAGCCGGGCTCAGGCGCAACGGTTTGCTCCACGGGCCGCTGCGGCCCAGATCGTTGGAGCCAGTTTTGGGTCCGAAGATGCAAATGGCATGGCGGCCGATCGCATCGCAAGTGAGGTCGAACGTGCTCCTCATTGGGTCTTTCTTACCGAGAAACGGAACAACAATTGGGTGGTGACGGATGTTCTCCACGAAGAAGCCGGCGCATGGCGCGTGGTTCCTTCCGCTCCGACCGGTAATTTTTCCACCTTTTCGGATGGGATTGTGACTGCACAGTCGTTCTCCTTCGTCACGGCTGGAGTCTCCGGGATGACCATGGCAGCGGGAAAAACAGGGTCTTCCGCGAAAGCAATGGAGCAAAAGCACGATGTGAGCACGCTGGAGCGCACGGCAAGAGAGTATCTTGCTTCCTGGGAACGGGGCGGCACGCAGCCGATGCTCAGCCTGACGTCGCGGATTTCCCCCGACGACGCAAACGATCTAACATCTTATCGCGCACGGATGCATTTTCGCTTCGACGATGGAGTCTGCCCACTCTACCGAGGGGAAGCGATCGACTTAAAGCCGTTGGGACCGCTGACGGAAATCGATAAGACACAGATCGTCCAACAAATGCAGATGGAACGGTTACGCGGGCAGCAACGGCGCAGTCGTAATCCGTTAAATGGAGTTGTCCAGTTCACCCAGGTCCTGGGGTCGGTTCCCGACACAAATACCGACCACATGGCGGCCTTCCAATATGTGGCCGGCGGGCAGCCGTTTCTGCTGGTGATGGCGGAACACAAACAAAAGTGGGCGATGGTGGACGCCGGCATTCCGTATTAAGGGCATCCTCGCCCCCACGGCTCCGCCTATTCCCAGCATTCCCTCGCTCCTCCCTTATGTGGAAACCCTCACCCCCTCTGCCCAAAACGGGCAGAGGGGGTGAGGGTTCCCTGAGAGGAGTTTAGGTCAGGCGCAAGCGATGCCGTGGCGATCGCAAACTCCGGATAGTAGGTTCCAGACCGCATTCAGGGAACGACCGGCTGCGCTCAGCGCGCCTTGCTTTTGATCCTCGGTGCGTACATGGCTCGTGAGCAACGACAGTTCCTGAGCGCGATGCTCCTCATCCGCCGCGATATGTACGTTGAAGTAGGCAAGCGTGGATGCGTCCTCCACGGCATAGTGCGCGCTAAGGCCCGCGATTTTCGACTCCGCCACTTCCGGAACCTGGCTCTCGTAGGCGTATAGCGCCGCGATGCCGTCGGTAAAGGGCTGGTTGCGACAGATCTCCTGGAACGTCTGGACGAGTGCGGCTGTTTCCGGATAGGCGGGCGTATTCTTCACGACATCGGCGGCAATTCCCATGCCTTCGGCGAACTGAAGCCACAACTCGGGATGGTTCGGCGTGCCGGCCTCTTCATCGATAAGATTGTCGAGAAGGATGCGGCGAGCTTCCGGGTCCGCCGTATTGCTGTGCACCGCAGAAAGATAGGTGGGGAAAGCGCTGACATGGTGATAATACTGCGCGGCATAATCCTGCAGCGCCGCCGGGCTAAGCGTTCCCGCATTCCATGCCTGATAAAATGGATGGTTCAACACATGTCGGTCCGCGATGCGGCCTTCCAACTGTTCGATCCAATTCTGCTGCGTTATGGCTGTCATAGTAGCGTATCACCTTCCCTGTTTTCGATGCCGTTTCTCTGATCGCGACGTGCCGCCTCATTGCGTCGTACGCGCGTGCAATCTGCCGGATGGTTGGCGCAACCTACAAGCCTCCCCGTCCGCCGCAATGGAGGTTACAGCGAAAATCTATCGGCAGTATATCGCGTATCCGGCAGGCCTTCATTATACTTAGCGATCCGTCGCCTGTCAATTGAATGCCTGCCGTACGGAGATCAGACTCGGAGATCGTGGTCTTCGTCCACGGCTGGCCGGAGGAGATGTTGAGGAGAAAAGCTTCCGGATGCCCGCGCCGGTCGCAACAGCACCTTTTCCGGCGGAGTATCCTCGATCGACGCGGGCTCTATCGTGACGACGAGGCGATCCTCCATGGTATAGGCCACAGTCGCTCCATGTGGCGCGACCGCCTTGATCGCAAGATCGCGACAGCAAGAGGTCATCATCTCGATGGGCCCGGCGGAACGGTGGATCAGAGAGGTTACATCGCTTCCCTGAGCGGGGTCGATGCGGTCCGAGTAGTGCAGAAGCAACTCTTCCAATCGAGCGCTGAGTTCCTCCGGGCCGACAACACCCTGCCCCTCGTCGGGGAAGTGTGGCAGAAGCCATTGTCGCCACCAATCACGGCCTTCGGGCGACAGTTCGGAAAGCGTGCCACAGAGCACGGCGGCCCAGGATTGACTCATCTCCATTTGCAGCCAGCGCAGAGGCGTTTCCCGCCAGATAAAGTACAGGTCCAATCCCCGGCAATCGTTTTCCGCTCCCGCCTGCAGCGTGTCTCGAAAGATCTGTTTGCACTCTTCCGCGCTTACATAACCGTTTCGCGCGAGGCATCCGCTTGCATCATGGAGGGTGAGCGCATAGAGCGAATAGCCCCGAAAGGCATCCGTCTGAATGTACTCGCTGGCCCGTTCGATCCACATTGGCGCGAGGACCTGGCGATCCGCCGTCCGAACTATGCCACCATCAATGAGCTGGAATTCTCTTCCGCGATGCCCAATGCCCCTGCTCCAGAGCCAGAAGGCGGAATACACCGTGATGAACAGGGCGATCAGAGGAAAGAGCACGCTGGGAGCCCACATTCCGTACTTGCCTTCCACGCTCGTAAACGCGCTTGCGCTCACGATACCGCCGTAGAAAACATAAGTCCCGACGTCCAGACCCTCTTGTTCGGCAAAGCGGCGCGTTCCGAAGAGCGAAATCAGAAGGGGCAATAGCAGGTTCAGAAAGATCAGTGTGACACATCCGCTAACCACGAAGGCGGCGATCCAGATGAAGATGCGCATGGGTTCCCTCCCACCGGAGTTCGATAATGCATCACTACGGGAGGGAGGGCCGGGAGGTTACAGAATCTATGATTAGCATAGCAGAAAGTTGTTTAAGCTTAATTGTGCCGGAGGGCCGGGAGGTCACGGAGAACTCAGTAAATGCCCCGGTTTCGGGGGCAGGCAAGCGTTCGAGGGCTAGCAAACATTTATCTGGCCGCGTGCGTAGCAAGGATATACTGTTACCGAATTCACTACCCGACACTTTTAGGCCCTCCTTCGGAGAGAGCAAATTGTACCCAGATGGGCATGCTCTGGTTCAAACAGTATTCGATCCAGTTCAGACCGATATGAAATAGACTCCAGTCACAACGGTCGCTACGATGGATCA
>JBBRKX010000700.1:0-3306 GCA_038231675.1 Chthonomonadales bacterium
CCTTAACCAGTCGGTTGTAGCACCACAACAAGGAACTTGTGATGGACTGGACTTGCGCTGAATGTGAACGGCTTTGGCGAGAATACGACATCGCGGCCGAATACGAGCTAATCATCGAACGAAACGCCGCTATCGAGAGTGGGCTGGAAATAATCCTGCGAAAAGCAGCGAAGCGTTCTGAAGGCTATCGAAAGGCCATTCAAGATCACGATGCAACACACGCTACCCCTGCGGCGGTGGCGCGCGCGAACGGCTAGGGCCGATCGCATAAGATCGTGGCGGTGCGGCCATTGAGGGTATAAATTAGAGTGTGTAAACGGTCATCGGAGAGATCAGAATAGGAGAACCGATGGCAATCGACCTTAAACTCATAGACCAGCTGCTGGGCGACTACAAGAAGCCAGAAGACATCATTGGCGAAAATGGCCTGCTGAAACAGTTGACGAAGGCCTTATTGGAGCGGGCAATGCAAGCCGAGATGACCGATCATCTGGGCTACGGCAAACATGATCCAGCCGGGAATAACAGTGGTAATTCGCGTAACGGAAAAACCACCAAGACGCTGAAGGGCGATTTCGGCGAGATGCCGCTAGAGACGCCGCGGGATCGAAGCGGCGGCTTCGAGCCGAAGATGATCGCCAAGGGCCAAACGCGGTTCACGGGATTCGATGACAAGATCATTTCGATGTATGCGCGGGGTATGAGCACGCGGGAGATCCAAGGACTGTTGGAAGAGATTTACGGAGTGGAAGTAAGCCCGACGTTGATTTCCCATGTCACCGACTCGGTGAAGGATGAGGTGACAGCCTGGCAGAGCCGGCCCCTGGACGCGGTGTATCCGATCGTGTATCTGGATGCTTTATACGTGAAGATCCGTGGTGGGGGCCACATTGAGAATCGCGCCATCTACGTGGCGATCGGCGTCAACATGCAAGGTCACAAGGAAGTGTTGGGGCTTTGGACAGGCCAGGCCGAAGGCGCCAAATTTTGGTTGCAAGTGCTGACCGAGATGAAGAATCGGGGCGTGCAAGATATTTTCATCACCTGCGTGGATGGGCTGAAAGGGTTCCCGCAAGCCATTCAAACTGTGTTTCCCAAGACGGAGGTGCAGTTGTGCATCGTCCATCTGATGAGGGCGTCACTGAACGCTGTTTCGTGGAAACAGCGTAAGCAAGTGGCCGCGGATCTGAAACCGGTCTACCACGCCAGTACAGCCGAAGAGGCCCAAATGCGGTTGGACGAGTTCAGTGCAAAATGGGACAAAGCGTATCCGACCATTGCCCAGATGTGGCGCCGCAACTGGGATCAGGTCACGCCTTTTTTTGCCTATCCCGCCGAGATCCGCAAGGTCGTCTATACGACCAACGCGATCGAATCGCTGAACATGTCGCTGCGCAAGGTCATCAAGACTCGAGGCTCGTTCCCGACCGAAGAGGCAGCGATGAAGCTGCTGTATCTGGCGCTGGAGCACATCGCGAAAAAATGGACCATGCCCGTGCAGGATTGGAAGGCTGCCTTACAGCGCTTCGCGATTCTGTTTGGAGATCGCCTGCCGGCCATTGCGCTGGGCTGACATCACACGATGAAAGACTCGGAACAAGAGCGTTTTTGGAATGGGGGCTCTGGTAGAGTAGGGCGCAGGCGCGCCACGATATCGCACGTTTCCTGCACCCCCTCATCGAACCGGACGGGCGGTTTTCCCGCATCCGGCTCTCCGATCATCTTCGTCCGGCGGCTTGCGCCGCAGTCCTTCCAGATGGCTCACCTTGCCCACCATGTGGTACAGCCGACATCGGTCATGTAGGAAGTGATACCCCCATCGTTTCTTAGCAGTCCGCCAGGGGCACTGGTGCTTGCGCCGAAGCCATAACTGCAATTCGCTCCGAACGGCCCAGTCCACCTTATGGAATGTCCGATTGCTGTTGCCGACCCGAAAATAGGTGCACCACCCATTCAGGACCGGATTCAGCTTCTGGATCACCACGCCGACTTGCCCATTCGATGGAAACGATCGCACCACCTCGCGGATCCGTTGCCGGATATTGCGGCACGCCTTTTCGCGCGGCCACATCAGTAGCATCCGCCCCGGAGCCTTCTGAAACTCGAAGCCGAGAAACGCGAAACCGTCTGACAGCGTCGTCAGTCGACTCTTCTCCTGGTTCACCACCAGTCGAAGAGCAGCAAACTGCGCCTGTAGTTGCTCCCACGTCTCCCGCGCCTGTCGTTCCGTCCGCGCCAGTAGCACCATATCGTCCGCATAACGGACCAACCTAACGTTGCCGAGGGCGAACCCGTCGCTCCGGCACCATTGACGATCTACCTCGTGCAGAAAGATGTTGGACAGCGTCGGCGAGATCACTCCGCCCTGAGGAGATCCTCGGTCCGGGTGGGTCACCTTGCCTTCCTCCATAACTCCCGCTTTCAGCCAAGCTCGGATCAGGCGCAAGACTTGAACATCTCCGACCCGACGTTCCACCTACTCTAAAAGCAGTTCGTGCGAAATCGTGTCGAAGTAGGATTTCAAATCAACGTCCACTACGAACGAATAGCCCGCATTGACACTTTGCGCAATCGCGCTCAGCGCCATTCGCGGCGTCTTCTTCGGGCGGAATCCATAGGAACAGGGCATGAAATCAGCCTCGAACAACGGTTCGATGACCAACTTCACCGCCATCTGCACTACTCGATCCTTCACCGTCGGGATGCCCAACGGCCGAGTCTTCCCCGGCTGTCCGGGCTTCGGTATGTGAACGCGGCGCACCAACGCTGTCCGGTACTGCCGGCTCCGTAGTTCCTGTTCGACTTCGCCCAGAAACCGATCTTCGCCGTAGTCGCGGATGGTATCGATATCCACCTGGTCCACTCCCGCCGCCCCTATTGGACTTTACCCGTTGCCAGGCTTCGCGCAGGATGTCCTGCCGGCAAACCTTATCGTAGAGAAGCGTGAACCTCCTTTTCGGTTGTTGCTTGGCCACTCGGTATAGCGTCCGTTGCAGTTTGCGGGCATTATCGAGTCTCGCGGGCGCTTTGCGCCTGGCTTGACGGGTCCGGGGTTGAGCCTTCCCTTGCGGGGGCAGTCCGGCTGCCTTTCCCTGTTTCGTTCGCTTGATGAAAGTAGCGGCCCTTCCCTCCCTTCGGTTCTCCCGAAGTTCATCGGTACTGTGGCCACCTCCGACTCCCTGCCCGGCTTCGTTGCTGCGCTTTCGGGTTCTCCCCTTATCCGCTTCCCTACCGCTCGGAGTCTCCTCCGACGGACCGAATAGGGTCTCTCCGGTAAACTTGATGGACTGTCTCTGCGTGCCACCG
>JBBRKX010000701.1:0-3306 GCA_038231675.1 Chthonomonadales bacterium
GGCATGCCTTCGTATTCTCCAAATGCACCCGCAGGCTCGAGTTCCAGCAGCCTTGCAAGGACGTGATTGTTTCCCACCTCGGCATGGGCGTCCAGCGGAAGGTGGCTGGAGTAGAGGCCCACGTCATTCTTGATGAGTTGGGCCAGGCGCCGGTAGTAAAAGCCCGTGACAGGCGCCGTGGCGCCCCAGAAAAGTCCATGGTGTACTATCATCAAGTCGGCGCCATCGGCGACAGCGCGCGCGATGGTTACCAGGGAGGCGTCGACCGCCAGCGCGATGCGTCGCACTTCGGTCTTCCCCTCGACCTGAAGACCATTGTAGGCTCCCCGATAATCCGGGAATCCCCGCACGGCCAGATAGTCGTCCAGGTAAGCGACCAACTCGTCTCGTGGGATCATCATCGCCCTCCTCGTTCAAGGTTCGATCGCTCCTGAGTGTTACAAGAAGCGCTATAGGGATTGTGCCCGGGGATAGCAATTTCCTGCAAATCAGGGTATGTAAAGCCGGTCGGACGACGTTACTTTTGGCTTGAATCGCGGAGTCGAATATATCTCTGAAAAAAGGTGACTTTCGCCCGCGAATCCCGTTGTAATCTGTTTGGCGCTGTGCTATACTTCCCTCATCGCAGGATGTGACCGAATGCCGCGCTCCAGTTGCGCTTTCATAAGGATCCACTTCCCGCGCTTCCCATAAGCGAAATCATCTTTCTATTAAGGAGAAAGGACGCGATGACCAATCAGGAACCTGCGCCCTTTACGGTTGTTGACCGACGCGTTGCCTCCCAGGGCGATGCGGAGGTGGCGGGGGACACGTCTTCCGAAAATCATCCCGGGATCTTACCGGAGCAACCGGAAGCTTCCGAAGCCTCTCCCACGGACGTGGAAACCAGCGAAACCGCCCCCCAGGGCACAAACACGTCCGCAGATGGGCAGGACGAAACCGCCCTTCCGAATGCGGCGCTTCATCTCTCCATGGCCGCCATGCATCTGAAGACCAAGGACCTTGTGAACGCGTTGATCCCCGTCTTCGACGCGCATGCGTGGCAGAACATGGGATTGATCGCCAATCCGATGACCGGGGAAGCGAACAAGGATCTTCCGGCCGCTCAATTGGCGATCGACGCCGTACAGTTTTTACTCGGCAAAGCGGAGAACTCGCTTTCGGATACGGAACGCAGAGACCTGCAGCGTCGGTTGAACGACCTTCGTATGAATTACCTCGCAAAGCTACGGGAAGGATAGGGCTCGCTTGAATCCAGCCGGGGACGGAGCAAAACCTCGGCCAGCAAATTCATACGGGTTTCCCTTTCCAGTTTGAATAAGTCAAGAGCGACACGCAAAGTCGCCTGAAACTAAGATCGTCGGGCAAAGGAGAGGCCAATGGCCATTCGGATGGAGTTGCCTACAGCCGTCCATGTGCGGCTGCGGTGGACCAGCATCCAGGCGCGCTGGAGAATGCGCGCTGACAGGGTAAAAAATTACACCAACCGGACGGCGGCTGCTCCTCTTGCATGGTGGAGAGGAAGAGCCGTCCTCGAGGCCGACCGCTCTAAAGAGCAATCGGCCGCGTTGTCCGGACTCCTCAACGAATTTGAGAATCGATACGAAGACCTGGTGGACCTGCTGTGTTGGGCGGCCAAGGAAGGCATACAGCCCGGGCATGTCGCGCGTTATGGGGCGTTGCGTTCGTGGATGCTGCGTCACTATCCGTCCCTTCAAGATAATCTGCGCTCACACTGGATGGATACGGCCTCGCCGCGTCAGTCGGATCCGTTCGAGGCGCTTTTTACCGCGATTACCCTCCAGGAGGTTATCAACTCCCCCACGGGGATCGAGGCGATGATGCTCACCCGGAGCGCTCTCGAAAGCTGTCGCGAAGCCCTGAACGAGGTTTCACGGTAACCCCGCACATTCTAGTTGGAGCCTGACTTTTAGGCATTGTTTACCGGCGCCAACGCTGTGACTCGTGGCGCCGGTATCGTTTTGATGGAGGAGCGCTGAATGCCTGATAAGTCCGAGGGATCGAGATCCCCCTCACCCACCGCCACACACGATTCTAATGCCGCTCTCCCGGCCACACGCTTCCAGTCTGGGCCCAACGCCGCGATTATTCTGGCCGCCGGAAAATCAACGCGCATGCGCTCGAAGACCCCCAAACCCCTGCATCCCGTGTGTGGCATCGCCATGACCGGGCATGTTATCCGCGCTTGCCGCGCGGCAGGTGTCGAACGTATCATAGTGGTCGTCGGGCACGAAGCGGACGCCGTGCGCGCGGGGCTGGGAACCGATGTCGAATATGCTCTGCAGGCGACCCAGCGCGGTACGGGAGATGCCGTCCGCTCAGCGCAAAACCTCCTTGGAGATTGGGTGGGCAGCATCATCGTCCTTGCAGGCGATATTCCCCTGATGTCCGGAGAAACGCTCCAGAGTCTTATCGCACATCACTTCTCGACCGGAGCAGACGCCACATTGTTGACGGCAATACTGGATCAGCCGGCAGGGTACGGCCGCATCGTTCGCGATGCGGCCAACCGCGTGGGAAGGATCGTGGAGGACCGCGACGCCACCGAAGCGGAGCGGGCGCTGCACGAATGCAATCCCTCGATCTATGCCTTTCAGGCAGGCGCACTATGGAGTTCGCTCGCGGACATTCGTCCCCTGAACGCGCAGGGAGAGTTCTATCTGACCGACACCATCGAACTTCTGGCTAAACAGGGAGCCCACCTGGAGGCCGTGACGGTCGGCGACTACCGCGATGTGCTCGGCGTGAATACCCGCGTCGAACTTGCCGCGACCGCAGCTATCCTGCGAGAACGCATTTTGAATCGCCTTATGCTGTCCGGAGTCAGTGTCACGGATCCGTCCTCCACGTATGTGGAGGCGGATGTCGAGATCGGGCAGGATACGGTCCTGGAGCCAAACACATACCTCCTGGGCAAAACCCGTATCGGCGAAGACTGTGTGCTGGGGCCTCTCTCACGGATCGAAAACAGCACGCTCGGAAATTCGGTGCGCGTTCTGGCGTCGCAGGTCGTGGAGAGCGTCCTGGAGGACGGCGTCAAAGTCGGTCCGTTTTCCAACCTGAGGCCACGCACGCATCTGGGGCCGAAGGTGAAAATCGGCGACTTTGTAGAGACCAAGAACGCGAGGTTCGGGGAAGGCGCGCAGGCATCGCATCTCTCCTATATCGGAGATGCGGAGGTAGGCGCGGGGACAAACATCGGCGCGGGCGCTATCACCTGCAATTATGATGGATATGGTAAACATCGCACCATCATCGGCAGAGGAGCTTTTATCGGATCGAACA
>JBBRKX010000702.1:0-3303 GCA_038231675.1 Chthonomonadales bacterium
GCCAACGGTGCGACATCCTTTGAAATCGAGATAAGACGCAGGTACTCGGCCTTCTGACCTTGCGGCGTACTCGGCCTTCTGACCTTGCGGCAACCTCTGCCTTCGGACAAACCATCTGCTACCGACCCCAGATCGTGGGAAATAACGTATCGGTTGTTGCCGCGATTGCTGGTGCGGTCACGGGGCACACCCTATGTTGCAATCTCCGCCGTTATTGCAGTGCGTGCCCGCGCAGGCGGTCACATGGCCGCAGGCCACACAGCCGCGCAATTCATTGCGGCGGAGATGCGCAATTCATTGCGGCGGCCATGGCGACACCCGATGACGCTAGACATGGCGACACCCGATGCCGTTGGCCATGGCGACACCCGATGCCGTTGGCCATGGCGACACCCGATGACGCTAGACATGGCGACACCCGATGACGCTAGACATGGCGACACCCGATGCCGTTGGACCTGGCGACCACCCATTGTGGCGGGAATAACGTAATTTACTGCGGCGGATTTTAGCAGGAGACGGACCGCCCGGCGTGGAATAAAAATCGTGCGCGTGGTTGTCGCCCCGTTAGAATGGGGTGCGGCGTATCGTGGTTTGATTTCCGTCCGATAGGGAGTGGCTCCATGTTCGCCAGGTTCGCGAAGACTGCTTTGTTCGTCACCTTTCTCGTTGTGCATGGAATTTTGTCTGTCCCTGTCCAGGCGGTTACTTTTCCGGAGCAACTCGCTCCCGCGGAACTCGAGTCGCTCGATGCGGACAAGGAACTGGTTGCCGGCCCCTTCACGGGAGCCATGGTGATTCCGCGCGGCGTCCGGGATAGTAAAGACGAGAAGTACGGCCAACCCTATCACGCTACCTGTTATGTTTATGCTGGAGAGCTATCACGTGGGAATGAGGCGGTCCGCGACTATCTGCGGCGCTTCATCATCCATGTCCCCGAGGCCGATGGCCTTCCCCTGGCACGTCGCGTCGGGCGCATGCTGCTCCTCTGCTATGGAGAAAATCATACGCGCTTACGCTTCGATCATCCTCATGATGAACCCACGGTCGACGTCTGGTTGACACAGAAAGTCGGCGCGGGCCTCTCCGCCGATACCGGTGGGGAAGAGTTTGCCAATCAGATCTATCTCTACGACATCTCTTCGGACCGCAAGCCGATCGAATGGGCGCGGGAGATCGCGCATGAGTATGGACATTATGCGTTGCCTGGCGTGGGAGGCTTCACTGCCCCGGAGCCCTGGGCGAACGGCGTGCTCGGCGAGCGTCTTTTTTTGAAATGGATCGGCGACGATTTGCGGATGGGCCACATCCGAGCAGAAGCCTTGCCTTTTGTCACGCCCATACAACTGGCGGAATATCTTTCGAAACAGGTCGATCCACTGGTCCACCGTGTCGCGCACGAAGGGGCCGACATGCACCTCTTCGGCCATCATGACGCGGCGGGGATGGACACCTATACCTCGCTTGTACTGTATCTCGATACGGTCTACGGCAGTAAGGGATTATTGGACGCTCTGGCTTCCACCGCGCCGCTGCCGGGACAGGCGATCGCGAAGTCGGCGGACTTTCTGCGCGGAACTCTCGACTCTCTGAACAGCGCGACGGAGTTTACCTTGCAGCCACCTGGCCGGGAATCCGAGCGCACTGAGGTCTTCATGGTGTATTTGCCTCGAGGAGAGTTCATCGTGAGCACGGAGGGGCCTGTTCGCTCCTGGACCTTCCCGGCGGATGCCAGAGGCGTCCATGCGATTACCAAAGCGGATCTGGTCGTCGCCGTTTCGGACTGGAGGAAACTTACGATCGTGCGCTCGGATACTTCCGAGACACCGGTTCGCTTGCTTTTTCGGCGGCGCGGCGCGGAGATCCAGTGAGTTGTCTCTTCTTTCACCGCTATTGGGTCGAGTTAATTTCATCAGAGCGAGTTCCTGTCGTCACCTCGCTCGAGGCGCGTATGTTCCATGCAATTGAGCTTGCCGAAACCACCGCAGATCTCCCGGTATGAAGTGTATGCTCCCGTGCTTGCGCATGAGCGGATCATCGCCCACGAGTTCGAGATCGTATTCCATGCTCCGCCCATCGCCGCCGCAGCCCATCCAGGGCAGTTCGTGGAACTGCTCTTTGGCGAGAACTATGCGCCTCTGGTGCGCCGTCCGTTCAGCCTGTATCGCGTGGATCGTGAGGCGGGAACGTGCAGTGTGCTTTATCTTGCGCGGGGATCGTTTACCAGCGGACTGGCGCAAAAGAAGGTGGGGGATGTGGTTTCCGTGCTGGGCCCGCTCGGACGGCCGTTTCAGTGGAGCGCGGACGCAATCACCCGCCATATCCTGATCGCCGGCGGGCTGGGAGCGCCGCCGCTCTACTTTCTGGCGCGGGAGATCGCGCATACACTCGCCGAGCACGGAGAAGATCCCGCCCGGGTAGTCGTGGTGAACGGCGCCCGAACCCGTGACCTTCTGGTGGGGCTTGCCGAGTTCGGCGCGTTGAATATTCTCTTGCGCGCGGTGACCGACGATGGATCGCATGGGGAACAGGCCCGGGTGACCGATGTCCTGAATCGATTGCTCGATGCGGATGCGGAAGCCCAGGTTCCCGTTCAAGTCTACTCCTGCGGTCCGATGTCCATGCTGCGCGCGATCGGCGACATTGCGATGGGGCGTAACCTTCCCTGCCAACTTTCGGTGGAAACATCGATGCCCTGTGGTATCGGCGTCTGCCAGGGCTGCGTGATCCCTGTCAACGCTCTGTCTTCTTCGGGCGAGATGGTCTACGCGCGGGCGTGCGTGGATGGCCCGGTCTTCGAGGCGCGAGACCTCGTCTGGCCCACAAGATAAAAACCTCCGCCGGCAAACTACGCGGCATGCGTCTGAATCACTTATCCACGATGGAGATATTTCCATGAACAAATCGCGACCTTCACCTGCAGCGCAATCTCCCCCTTCCAGGAAGCTTTCCGCAGGGCTGCAGGGCATCGAGGACTTCCTGAATGAAATGCGGGAGGAGTGGAAAGTACCGGGGCTGGCCATCGCAGTGGTTCAGGACGGAAAGGTGATCCTTTCCACGGGAAGCGGATTGCGGGACGTGGAGCAGTCGCTGCCGGTAACGGCGCGAACGATTTTCCCTATCGCCTCGGTCACCAAGTCGATCACGGTCGCCACGCTTGCCGCCCTGGTGCGGCAGGGCAAGCTGGATTGGGACACTCCTGTTCGGGAGTATCTGCCCGACTTCCGGCTGTACGACGCGGCCGCGACGGAGCGCATGACGCCGCGCGACCTGGTGACGCACCGCAGCGGCCTGCCCCGCCAC
>JBBRKX010000703.1:0-3292 GCA_038231675.1 Chthonomonadales bacterium
CGGGCTGGGAACACGCCTCCGACCGCTCACCTACCGCAGGCCAAAGCCGCTTGTGCCTGTCGCCAACCGCCCTTTCCTGGAATTCCAGGTGGCGCTTCTGCGCAAACATGGCATCGAAGACATCGTCTTCGCCACAAACTACATGGCGGATCAGATCGAAAATCACTTCGGTGATGGAGCCCGGTTCGGCGTCCGCATGCGCTACGCAATCGAGGATCAGCCGCTTGGAACGGGCGGCGCGATCCGAAACGCCGCCAATCTGTTTCCTGGGGAAGCCGTCGCGGTATTCAATGGGGACGTGCTGACGGACTTCGACCTGACACGGATTCTTACCTTCCACAAGGACAGACAGGCAATCGCCACGATCACGCTATCCGAGGCTCCTAGCCCGCACCCTTTCGGTGTGCTGATCATGAACGGCCAAGGGCGTGTGGAAGAGTGGCGAGAGCCGAGCGAAGAAAGTAAAAAGGCGCTCGCACTGGATCGCGATATCATCCCGACGGGGAAGGATTTCATCAATGCGGGGTTCTATGTCCTGGGCCCGGCGTTTATTGAGCGTATCCCGAATGGGACCGCTTCCTCGGTGGAACGCGATATCTTCCCCCCGTTGATCCATGAGAAAGGCCCGGTGTATGCTTTCGCGCCCGGCGGGTTCTGGATGGATGTCGGTCGGCCCGAACAGCTCCTCGTCGCCACGCAGGCCGTTCTATCCGGTGGCGTGCAAACGGCGTTGGCGGGCCTTGCGGTGGGAGAAGGCACGCGGATCGCGCCGAGCACCTGGATCGACAGCCAGACCGCGATCGGCCGGGACTGTACGATCGGCGGCGACTGCCGGCTGGAAAGTTCGATCCTGATGAATGGGGTGACGGTGGGCAACCATGTGCGACTTACCGGAGTGATCATCGACGAGGGCGCGCTAGTGGAAGATGAAGTGGTCGTGGAGGGTCGCGGATCCGGTCCGGCCGTCGTGATCGCGGCGGGAAGCAAACTTGGCAAAGGAACGCGCCTACATCTGTAACTCTATCCCGCGAGCCGAGTCAAAGGCCTCATCTACCGTTGCCAATGCATATGCAGGATGACGATGAGATCTAGGACGGCGCTAACAAGGGCTTCCGTGCGTGCTCTGGTCATTTGACCGGGCGCACATCGATATGGATATGATCTGCGGCGTCCGGAAACAGGGCGACCACGTCCACTCCGCGCTTTCGCGCGTTCTGAAGCGCGTGCTTGATTCGCGGATCCGCAAGCTCGTTCTCGGCGGCATAGTTTTCGTTTCGGAATTTTATCAAATGCGGCAATGGTTTCCCGCTCGCGTCCACACTTGCTTTTCCATTCGATAGCAGAAGCGGAGCCACGACACCGTTCTTGATCTCCGGCTCGGGCGCCGGAAAGAACGGCCAGCCGGGCAATACGCCGCCGCAGGCCAGTCCCAGAGCTGCTCCGCCCATCCCAACCGTTCCGATATCCGCCGCCTTCGGTACGGTAGGCAGCGTTTCAGTGATTTGTCGTCCGCGCCGATGGCGCGATGGCAGCGTCCTCGATATGGGCTGCCCAAGAGACATTCTTACTTCGGGCGGGGTCAGGGCGGTAATGAGTTGGGAGAGGGCGGCGGGCCAGGGCTGCCGGCCGACGATCACGGGTCCTTCCGGCGCTTTGGGCATGCCCATGCGATAGCGCGCCGGAGGCAGATCTCGCAGCATCGCGAGCGCCGCCTGAACACACTCCTCCGGGTGCTCCTGATCGACCCGATGCCCGTTGTACTCGGCAATATCCGCCGCATACCCCAGCGAGTGCGGGTTGTGCGGCCCGGCATGCCGCCAATAGGCGGTCTGGTATGGGGGCCGTAAGAGGGAGAGCACCACCAGCGGATGCCGGGGTGTCGCATGCTTCGAGAGAACCGTAAGAAGCCGCATCAGGCTTGCGGCGGGCGGAGGAGAAACCGTCCAGGCGTTCGGGTCCACCTTTTCCGGTGTAGGCGTTGCGGCCGGCTGTAACCGCGCTGTAGAGGGCTTGTGCCGAGACGGAGCGTTCGTCTGTCCGGCAACGGGAATGGTATCCGTGTCATCCTCATTTGCGGGGGGGGGATCGTGAACCAACGGTACGGCCGGCGGTTTCTTCTCCGGGGGCGGCCACGCAACCACCCCGGCGGCAGCCAGTGTGGTGATTTGATCGCCGTCACGCGTGTTGTTCATCAGCACCAGGCGGCCGGCCTTCCAGTCCGTGACCAATTGCTTCGCTTGATGCATGACCGCCTCGCGCTCCGGCGGAAGCGGAGGCCCGAACGGATGAAAAGGCTTGGCCGGCTTCTTTGCAACTTTCGGATTGTGCGCGGTTCGCAATGAATGTTTCAGGATCTTGACCGGCTTGTGCTTCTTTTTTACCGCCGAAGGATGCTGCGGAGCATTGGCAATGTGGATGGCCCACGCAGTCGACAGCGCAAGACATGCGGACAGAAAGCACATAAGGCTGGCAGCGTGTGCGGCTGAAAGGAAGACGCGTAGAAGGAGTGCGGCGATTCGGAACGTATTTTTGGTCACACCCTGAGTTTGTCGAGTTCTCGCAAATAGCATTGCACCATGTCTTCCCCGAAGCAAACAAAAATGACGTGTTCGATAGATGTATCCGCTCGCAGGAACTGTACGGTATCAGCTCTAATGAGAACTGCTGGAAGAATTGGATTCGCCGGTCGCTCGGGCTGCCTCCGCAGCCGCGGTGTCGGCGACAGCCTTATCCGGGTTTGCTTCCGCGCCCTCGTATGGGATCACTTCTTCAGGACGCCCATTGGGATCGGGATCTTGTGACTGGCTCGCGACATTGCCTATACCCTGAGATGGGGAAGAACGCGATGTTCGGTGCGACACTCCGCCTTCTGGCGTACTTGCTTTCGCCCATGCCGCTCTGTGGGTTGCGTGGCGACGCTTTTTATGATGCTTCTTTTGCGCTGCCGCCTGCCTATCTATTTCCTGTTGCAGGGCGATCGCGTCTTGCTTGCGCTTATTAAGAAGCCCTTCCACCCCGGCTGCGGCAACCGCGATAAGCAGCAGAAAAACCAGGACGGCTTTCCAGCCGGATCTTGACCTATTTCGCTCCATCAGAACGACACGCTGAATTCCCACATTGTTCCGGGGAACCGAAAGTGGAACGGCGGATTTCAGGGGCATGGGGCGAGGCATCACGGTGGCAGGCGGGGCGACTTCCAGCACCTGAACACGCGACGGGGTTGGAGCAGCCAGCGACGGCGTGGCGAGGGAGGCAGCAGGCGTTGGCAGCGAGCGCGACGCCGCGCCGGGCA
>JBBRKX010000704.1:0-3282 GCA_038231675.1 Chthonomonadales bacterium
GAAAGAACGACAAGGAGCATGCAGATGAAATGGTACATTCCAGCGGTACTGACCGCACTTGCCTTGATTCCTGGCACAGCGTTTTCACAGGAACGACTAGAGATCGGCAAGATACCTGACATCGAGGATAAGGCCCCAACCACCTGGGGCATGTCAGGCTGGGAAATGGTCAAATTGACGAAGAGCGACGGGCGTTTGACACCGATTATGCGCACGGAAACCTTTGACGCCCTTACCGTGGAGATTCTTTCGCGGACGCAGGCGCCAAGGCTGAGAGCTTCGGACATTCGCACGGTATCCCGAAATGGCCATGAATACGTTGTTGTGCGGCGCTACTTTTTGATGGAAGTGAAGCCACAGGATGCGGCTGCGGAAGGAATGAGCAAGGAAGCCCTGGCCCGAAAGTGGGCAAGCGCGGTACGCAATGTTCTTCCGAAGGTTGCGCCCCTTCCGAGCCTGTTCGGTATCTAATGCGATGTTGCGGCTGACAAATCAGCCGGGTTCCCTGTAACAGTAAGACAAAATTAATAAACGACTCGGCACGGATTCACTGGAATCCGTGCCGAGTCGTTTTGTGTTATGGCTGCTGCGAGGCGAACGCATCGCCGATGTCAGGAGCCCTGTTTGGTAAGTGTCACGTTGGCGGCAGGCCGCTTGGGCAGAGTAAAGCTCCACATAAGGCTCTCTAGAAGAGGCTGACGATCCTTGAATTTTGCGGCCAGCGTACGCGCGCTGATGATATAAGCGTGACCGTCACGGACAAATGCGAGGACAAGGGACTGAGTCTTCGTTCCCGGATGGGCTGGGTCGAAGCCGGTGAAATTCACCACATGGGTGGTTAGATCGCCGTGGAGAATATCATGGTCGGAAACGACCTCCGGCTTGTCGTAATGTTGCGGCATGTCTTTTTTGATCTTGTCCACGATCTCCAGGCAGGACATGTCCTTCGCGGGCAGCATCGCCACCGCGATCCGCTCGACGCTGTCCATCTCCGGCTGGAAGAACATGAGGCTGTTCTGTCCGTCGTCCGGAGTGCTGACATCCTTGTTCCAGCCGCTGATGTAGCGGACGGACCAACCGCGCGGATCCCTGTAGGAAGCGATCCTGGGGGCGTTCATAACGACATTGGCCACCACGGAATAATGGGCATGAACGAGCTTTGCAACGTCGGATGGCGGCGCGGTGGGATGGTACCAGATATCGAAATTATAGCGGGTGGGCTTGATGGGAGCATCGCTGATCGAGGATTTGCCGGTGACCACGACGCCCGCGCCGAAGCGGCCGCCGGAGACCACGACTTTGGTTCCCGTGAAATACCAGCGAAGAGTTAAAATTTGCCCGGGAGTGGCCGCTGGAGGATCCAGGGCGACTTCTCCTTCGGCTCGGGCCGCTCGAGGCAGAGAAACAGCCATAAGTGCCAGACCGGCCAGTGCGAGATAGGTGATTCTACGCATGCACGTACTCCTAAAAACGTGGGTGTTGCAATGACCAGAGTTGACCGTCAAGGGACTCGCTGGTAGCCGATGGGGACGATACGATGTTAGATCATAATACCATGGAAAAGTGGCAAGTTTTTGTAATTTCATTTGGAAATAACGCGGGCACCCTATGCACTCGATAATTCTCATTTGCCCGTTCGTTGCTGGCGGACCACGGTGAGGGAGTAGGGAGGAAGTACGATGCCGGCGCTGGAACTTGCCGACGTCACACGATGGGCCGGCGGAAGATCCGGATTCGCATGGCCGTTCTCGCCATTGGGATGCCAGACGAATTGCCGGGAAGAGTACTGGTAGACATCGATTGCATTTCCGAAGGGTTCCCTCCGATCCGTGTCGGCGCGATGGATCGCCAGTCGGATGTTGTAGGCCGATGTTGGATCCTTATTGATGAGCAAGAGCGCCCACGTGCCGTCCGGGCGGTGGGTTGCGTACGTCGTGACAAGCAGCTGTCCGTGATTGTTCTTTATACTGGACGTCGCGGGGTAGATTTCATGTGGCTTCGCGGAGCCAGGTTGCGCCCACTCATGCGTCATCAGCCATGCGCTGTAAAAGGCGGGCAATCGCTGCTTGATCTGGTGATCGTCGTCGGCGAGGAGCATCGTCACATTGCCCCAGGTCTTACATTCCGACACCTCGTTTATGAGCGTATCCGGTTCGTATCCGTACAGGTAGGCGGCGTTGCCGCCCAGCGTCAGAAACTGTCCGACGATCTCCGCGTTGAGCAGGGCGGCGGGGATGTCCACTTCCTGCCGCGCCGCAAACGAAGAGTACCCATACTCGGTGATCATCCAGGGGATCTTGTGTGAGAGACCCTGCGTCTCCAACTGAGCGACCAGGTTTCTCAATAGATCCGGGGCGACGAGAAGCTGGGGCCGCGCGGGGCCGCAGACATCGTCGAACGGATACCATTCGAAAGAAAAGAATCCCAGGTCGCTGAGGCGATATCGCTCCCGCAAATACGTCAGGAATCGCCTGACCCAGGAGGCGTCACCGCGTTTATCCGGCCAGGCGCGCCAGCCGAATGTGGCGCTCTGAAGCCCTGGCCCTCCCAGTTGAATATGCGGATCCACCGCGTGGAGAGCGGTCGCAAACTGTAGGTAAAGCGCACCATAGTCTTCCGGCGTCGTATATTGCCCGTCCGGCTCCTCGCCCATCTCGATCTGGTTGACCCGATACCCTCTGGCGCGCAGATACCGCAACTCCGCTGCCGCATTGTCCGGCGTGTCGTACAGGACTCCAACCGGCATGAGGACCGGGAGGCCATTATCGAGGCCGCTATGAAACACGCGTTCGAAACCAGGCTGCTCGATGTTGGGGTCACGATCCCCGGCCCGGTGCCAGGGATCCGTGGAGGAGGTGAACATCACTGTCTGGTCATGCGCATCTTTCTCATGGTGGATGCTATCGTGCAGGCGACCCTGTTTATCCTCCGCGCCAAGATAGAGTTCTCGGATCGCAAAGCCCAGACGGTCGCGAATATCGCTGGAGCCTCCCGCCGTTGTTCCGGAGCCTTGGAGCAAGAGGATGCGAACGTACCGGGCGCTAACCGGAGATCGGCATAACCTTAGCGTCGCAATGCCGCCGCGCCCGTGATCGACGGCGCCGCCTGGGAACGCGGTCCAGCTTCCTGTCGCGTTTGCATTCAGATAATCGAAGTCCGCGCCTTTCCAATACTCTGTTCGAAATTTCCGCGCATAGGGCGCGCCCCATGAAATTCGGATGGCGTCTACGAGGGATGGGTGAACAAGATCGATCACCACCCATTGTGTATGCACGCTGCCCC
>JBBRKX010000705.1:0-3270 GCA_038231675.1 Chthonomonadales bacterium
ATGCAGCAGGCGTTCGATCTCTACCTCGCGAATGGCGCTCGCGCGTATGTCGACAGGGATAGGCTCCAGCCGGCGGAAGCCATCGCCCTGATCCACCGGGCGGGCGGGCGTGTCGTTCTGGCGCATCCCAACAATTTGAAGCGAGATAGAGAAGCGACCGAGAGGGAAATCGCGAAGCTGAAAAATATGGGCCTCGATGGGATCGAGGCCCGCTACAGTCAGCACACGCCGGAGGATACCGGGTTCTATCTTGACCTCGCCGTACGTCTCGATCTTTTGAGCACGGGTGGCTCCGACTTTCATGGCCCCAGTGTAAAACCAAAAGTCTTTCTCGGTCAGGTGGAAGGCGAACAGCCGGTCCCATACGCGATCCTGGCGACGTTGAAGCGCGCATCCTTGCCCCAGCCTCAGGAGCTCTGAAGAACGCTGATTCCTGTTCCTACCGCGATCGCATCCTCAACGAGACCCAGCACCGGGTCGGGCACATGCCAGTGCTCGCCCAACGCTTTACGAAGGTGATAGGCTCCGTAAGTTGCGGCCACCGCTCCGATCGCTCCGGCGACCGCGCCACGCATACGGTCTTCCCGCTTTGCCGCGAAAAGTGTCGCGCCGACCAGCGCGCCGGAAGCGGCCCGGAAGAACAGGCTTCCCGGCAGGGTGCGCTTCGGCGCGATCGGAAGCTTATCGAACACCATTTCTCCCACCGCAAGCGCGCCCAGCAGCAAAGCCGCCGGGTGCGTTCCCCATGCGGGCTGCTGCGATGCGTTTTTGGCAAACAGACCCTTTTCCGCGGAAAAACGGCTGATCAGCGCGGGCGCCGTCATGGACCGAAGGCCGGCAATCACGCCAAGCCCCGCGGCGCGAGCGTACAGTTTCAAATCCGAACTCATCGTTTCCCTGCCCCTCTCTCGATTTTCGTTGCCTCTATGGACCCCGGACACCATAAGACGCGACGGAGGCATGGTTTGTTCGCGGTGCGGAAGGCGTTTTCAGCTGGCGGTCACGGTGACGGAAACCTCCAGAGTGCGGGGAAGCGGGCCGCGATAGACTCCGCGCAGCGGTGGGACATCTCCATAGTCGCGCCCGTAATGGACCTTCACATAATAATCGTTTGTGACAAGGCTATTTGTCGGATCGAAGCCATGCCAGTTGCCGTCCGGCAGGAGACATTCCACCCACGCATGCGTGGCGTCCCCGCTCACCAGTCCCCCGCGCGCAAGCGTTTCCTCTTCCCGGCGAAAAGCTTCCCCGCCTGCCGGCTCTTCCCCATCGCGCTCCGCTTCATCCGCCTCCTCCGTGGGGCGCTTCCCCGTGTAAAGATATCCGCTGATGTAACGCGCCGGAATGCCCTGCCTGCGACAGACGGCAAGCATCAGATGCGCAAAGTCCTGACAGACTCCCTGCCGTTGTTCCAGCACGCGATGCAACGGCGTGTTCACGTCCGTCGTGCCGGGCGCATAGGTGAGCACACGGTTGAGAAGACGGGTAAGAGAGATCAGAAAGGAAGCCGTTCCGGCCCCCATCTGACGTCTTGCCACGGCGGCGATGCGATCCGTTTCCGGATGAAGCGGCACGCGCTCCGTGGGGGCGAGATATTCCGCGTACCGCTGGCGCGTCTGGGAGTTTCGATAAAATTCCCCGTCGTCGGCAACCATCTGCAGCCCGGCGAAAGGATTGTACCTGCGGGTGATGACAAGGGATTCCGCCGTCACCGTCAAAGTGCGGTGCGGTGAACGTACATTGAAATGATGCACGCGTCCCGTCGGAAGGTCATACGCGAAGATCGGAACGACAGGATCCACGGACAGCCGAAAATCAAGGCAGGTCTGATCGTCGTCGCTGAGAGGCATCAATCGTGCTTCGTTGTGACTTTCCGATGCGGAGACGGGATACTCGTATCGGGTCGTATGAAATATGCGCAGACGCACTTTAGCTCACTCAGTCCTCGGAACGGAACGAGAAGAGGGAACGATCCTTGTCCCGCTTCTCGTCGTTTCAGGTAGCGCTCAGTAAGAGAGATAAGCGCGGGTCACCGAGTTCCCGATCTCCTCGCAGCGCACCTGCACGCTCTGGAGAAACTCGTGGAGGCCGCTTAAAATGATCTCTTCCGGCCGTGAATAGGTCAGGTCGGCGCGCAGCCGGCCGATCAACCGCTCAGGATCGTTCGCGGGCTCATCCCGCTGGTTTCCGCTGATACGCCTCAAGCACCCTTCCACGCGGCCGATGCAATGCCGCACGGACGCCGGGAAATGAGGGTTTAAAACCAGGAAATCAACCACTCTCGCCGGCCGTATGCCTCCCTGATGGGTTTTACGATACATTTCAAAGGCGCTGACCGATCTGAGCACCGCGATCCAGCCATGCGTATCCAGGGGGCCGCCCACGCCGTACGGATTGGTGGCGACGGGAACGGTTTGGGCGCCTGGGGCGGGAGCCCTGCCGACGATGCCGCCGTTTTGATCCGGCGTGCTGTTCAGTTCAACCGGCAGGAGATCATGGTACTTTACATCCAGAAGCCGGGCGGTCTGGCCGGACCGTTCCAGGAAACGTCCCGTATCCAGCCAGTCGCGGCTTTCGCTCATCATCATCGTCCGGTTCAAGATTCCCTGAAACAGATGCGACGCGTTTTTCACCATCTGAAAGAACTCGTGCGGACTTCCCGAAAGAACCCGGTCGACATTCCATTCCAGAATCTGCAAGTAGGAAACGTTCACGCTCTCCCACATCTCGGACGCGATCAGCTCGCGGATCGACCGCGCATTGTCTCGCGCCCTGCGCCATACCGAGAGGATCGAATTGGAATTCTCGCGGTCGAAAGCGAAGAACTGCAGAACATCGTGATCCGCTTCCCCCTTGTATCGATCATAATATGCTTTGTCGGCTCCGGAGATGGTAAGGAGTGATTGCCAGCGCATCAGGCGGCTCTCGTCGGTCTCCCCCTCCTGCACGACAAGCTCGCCCGCAGGCCCCATCGACTCCAGCGCGGCATGATAGTGTACATCGACCATTCGGGCCGTGGCTTCGGCGCGCTCGACGTAGCGACCGATCCAATAACAGGCATCTGCATGACGGCTAAGCATCGAAGGCCTCCGGATCGATTTCTTCAGGAATGCTTCGCGCCTCGCTCGCCGCCCCGAAGGGGCGCAAAGACTGGCTCATTCCTCCCATGGACTGCGTCATTCCGTTCGTGCCTTGCATCTGGCTCATCTGCCCCATGGTCTGGCTCTGGAAACCATTGTCATTGGCCAACACCCACGTGTCTTTGCTCCC
>JBBRKX010000706.1:0-3268 GCA_038231675.1 Chthonomonadales bacterium
GTATGCAGGATGGTCCACTCGCGTCCGGCAAGCGGCAGATGATACTCGTGCAGCGGGTAAGCGCCGTTCTCGGTCTGAAGCATTTCCGGCAGTATCTGCATACCGTTTATTTTTCTCTTCCTGAGACGCTCAACGCACGATTCGGAGCAGATCCCAACCAATCATCAGCACCGTGGCCGCGACCAGAACGGCGAACAGCAGCCGCAGAGTGCGGTTCGGGAGGTAGTGCGTGGTCAATGCACCCATCTGTGCTCCGATCGACGATCCGATGAGGATCGCCATCGCAAGCTTTAAGCTCACGAATCCATGAAAAGATTGCTCGATGGTTCCCACGGCAACGGTCACAAAGAGCAGCAGCACTCCGGTCCCGGCGGCATTGCGAACGGACAACCCAATCCCATAGAGCAGGATCGGCATGAACAGAACTCCGCCCCCGATTCCCATGACTCCCGATGCCATGCCAAGAAAAAAGCCAAGATACGCCAGCATCGGGACGGATACCTGCTGTAATTGAACGTTCGGAAGGTCGATAAACGGAGGGATTCGAACCCGTGTAACGAGCGGGCCTGGGATCGTTATGTCTCCACGCGGCGTAACGCGCTTTCTTGCTGCCCAGGCATCCCGAAACGTATAGAATGCGGTAAACGAAAGCAGGAAAATAAAAAGAACATCCATTACGATCTGGACGATCGGGACCGGATGCCCCTCGCCCAGTCGCCAGTTCCCCAGATTGGAAAGATAAGCCAGAAGTCGTGTGCCGGCGTCCACGCCGATGAGGCTGCCTCCAAGCATGACGAAGTCGATGCGCGGCTCGCCGCGCCCCAGGCGACGGTATTTGAGAAAGGAGCTGATCGAGGTGCCGCACTTCTGGCAAAGCGCCGATCCCACCGCGATGGGGGCGGGGACGCCGAACCCATAGATGAGCACCGGAGTGAGGAGGAAGCCGCCTCCCACGCCGAACATGCCCGCGAAGTAACCGACGATCAGTCCTACCGCGGCAAGCGCGGGCAGAGACACCAGATGGCCGATCCCGGCATTGAGGTGTACAAAAAACATCCGGATGTCCCGTCAAATATGATAATCCAGGGGCAGAGTAGTCTCCTCGTCCCCAGTCGGATTAGTGCCTTTTCCGTGGGAGCCTGGGCGCCCTCGAAGCACGCGCTTTTCGATCAGGCTGGAGATCCAGTAAACGATCAGCCCCCATACGAGCGGGACGACGACGCACAGCGCCGCGTAAGCGATCTTATCCCAGGACATGGATTTGCCGTCTCCTCCGTGGTCTCATGGCGTTGCCTTGCCTCCATGACGGACCGCGCCCTTTCTATTCTACCCGGTCTACCCGGCGCGCCATTGCCGATCGTTCATTCGAACTTCATCGTTTTACACCTGTCAGGATGCCGAGGCGGACGTCGGGGACGGAACCGCGTGGATAGCAGTCCATCTTCAGAGCCGGGCTGGTTGCGGGCACGCGAAAGTCACGCGTGAGATAGTCGGCAAATGCGAAGGGGACGACGATGCTGCCCTGCTCCAGGCCGAGTTGATGTTGCACCTTGCCGAGATCGACGTAATATTGATGGCGTCCCCAGTCGGTCCCCCAATGGAAGATCCCCTGGCCATCCGGGGCATCGTAGATATTTGTGGTGAACGTGATCTTCAGCTTTTCCAGATTCAAGTTTGTGGGAGGCCCTGTGTTGCCGGCCACCTGCAGGGGCCGTGCGATCTCTCCGCCGGCAGTGCCGTTGGATTCCTTCCCAATGCGCTTCGTTTGCATTAAGGCGGGCCAATGGCGCTCATCGTGGTTATCGAACCAGCCCCATGTCTGCGCATCACGGTTATCGGCAATGACGTTGTGCCGGATCGTCTCGTCATGGTTCCAGACGGAGACTTCCTTTTCATCCGGTCCGGCATCGATGCGCGGCGTAGTGCGGTCTTGTTCCCTGAAATCGAACCCTTCTTTGTTTCCCACGAGCAGGTTGCGTTCGATGACAGCTCCGGGCGATGACGAAAGACAGATGCCCGCAGCGGCGCCCCATGCGCCGGGAGTATTCGCGAATCCGTTGCCGACGATCACATTGTCGTGGGCGTGAAGACCGTACGATATTTCATAGAATATGCCTGCGTCTTCGTTGTCGGCGATAAGGCAGTTATGCACCTCGCAATTCTCGTTGCCGATATCGAACCACAGGCCGGCTCCGCGATTGCTGAGGACGCGGCAGTTGGCGTAGACGACGCCGCGCGAGAGCACGGTCTTCTCGCCACCCGCTTCCCAGCCGCGATCAAAGCCCTTTGTGTTATTGTTTCGAATCAAACAGTCGGTGACGAGAAGACGATGGGCGCGATTGATGCCGATGCCCATCTGACCGTTGTCCTGAAAGCTGCAGCGGCGCGCCACCTGATCGGGAGCCTGAAATCCCGCGCCTTCCGCATTGGTGCGTTCGAAAATACAGTCCTCAACCACATCCCCGCGCCCCGCGAACCGGACTGCCGGCTGCTGCGCGGCATTGGCCGCATAGCGAAATCGCACGCCTCGGAGGGTAATATATGCTCCCGTGCAATCCCATAGAACGGAACGGGTGGACGCTTCCACGGTAGCATCGTCCGGTGCGACCTCGCCATTGTCGGCGCGCCAGATCAGCAGTCGTTTGGCTGCCTCGTCGACGAAAAACGTGCCGCGGCTCATCTGGTCCCGGCGCAACACGGGATTCAGGCCATAACCACGGACGAAGACCTGCTCGGCCCGACCTATCAGAATGTGGTAGTCATCGTCGGGATGGGCATGCAATGGGCCTCCAATGAACTGATAGGGCCATGCGACGCTGTAAATTCTTTCCAGGCCGGGCTCGTGCGTCCATCCCTGCAAGGTATCCGCGCCTGTAATCGTCACGTTGGCGGCGGGAGCGGCCTCAAATCGAATGGGATGCGCCGGCGTGCCACTCCTGGTGAGGAGGATGGGTTCGCGATAGATACCCGTATGAATGAGCACGGTATCACCCGGATTTGCGCTCTTCGCGGCTTCCGCAACATGGCGAAATTGACGGCTCGCCGGTAGGGAGGGGAGGGGAGTGGATGAAACGTGGTAGACGGTGGCGGCAGCCGGAACGCCGGCAATCAACGCGGCCACGATACAAAGAAACTGCTTCATAAATCAATACCTTCGCCAAACCTGACTCGTGCCCGAGTACCACACATTCAGTGTGTTCGCCGGAATGTGCGCCAAATCGGCTCCTTTAGGCCGCCATTTTCTCCTGCGGAGCACTCCCATGCGGCA
>JBBRKX010000707.1:0-3265 GCA_038231675.1 Chthonomonadales bacterium
CAAACGGAGCCGCCGAAATAAATGCAATGCGGCTGTAATGCGGGTATTCTATAAGCACCGCGCAATCAGGGGTCAGGAGAACGCTAACTTGTTGGACTTTAGTAAGATTTCGGTGGGCGAGAATGCCCCCGAAGAAGTCAATGTCATCGTCGAAATTCCTCGGGGCAGCAGTAATAAGTACGAATATGACATGGAAATGAGCGTGTTCCGTCTGGATCGGGTCCTCTACTCTCCGCTGTACTACCCCTGTGAATATGGATTTATTCCGAATACCCTGTATGAGGACGGAGATCCACTCGATATCCTGGTCCTCTCCACGCAGCCCACTTTTACCGGCTGCCTGATCGTTGCTCGCCCCGTAGGGGTGCTGAAGATGGGTGACGACAAAGGGCCGGACGCCAAGATACTCGCCGTTTCCGCGCACGATCCTCGTTTTGAGGCGGTACGCAGGCTCGAGGATCTTTCCGAACATCGTTTAAAAGAGATCCTTCACTTCTTCGCAGTTTATAAGGATCTGGAAAATAAGGAAGTGAATATCGACGGCTGGGAGCCTGTCGAGGTCGCGCAAGAGTTGATCGTCCAGTATCAAACCAAAAACTTGCCTCCTAAGAATTTGCCTTGACAGAAAGCACGCGGTCATGGCATACTACTGACCGTATCAAGAGAGCAATCATTCGGTCGCTCGCCGCAGACAGCCGGCGTCCCCGTTTCAACCGGGACTTAATTCCTTTCCAGGAGCCAGCCGAGGTGGGATGAATTCCATAAGCGTCCAGGTCTACATCCCGTCTTTGCGGGGGCCTGTCGCCGGGGTTCGCCGCCTCCTGCAGCAAGCAGAGAGTCGCGAAGTCCCGGTTTTTTGTTGCCTGCCAGGCAATATGAATGTGCCCGATCACATCGCTCACTTGCTGTTTCGCACGTCGAAGCGCGAATTCATTCTGGGGCCTATGTAAGCCCTGATGTTAGCGCATTATTGACGCGCCTGAGTACGGCAGCCGAGCCAAAACGAGCCATGCGGACACAACAGACACGCTTTCAGCCCTGAAGTGGAAGTGAGGAACACTTAATGCCCAAACCTGAAAAAGAGCTGGTCGTTTCCGAGCTACGCGACATGATCGCGCAAAGCAAAGGGGCGATCCTCACGGACTACCGCGGTCTCACCGTCGCGGAGGTGACCAACCTGAGGCGTAAACTGCGCACGTTGGACACCGAATACCACGTTGTCAAGAACACGCTGTTCAAGCGCGCGCTTGGCGATAAGACCGTGCCTGAATTGGATGCGCTGCTCAACGGGCCGACCGCCATTATGTTCGCCCGTAACGACGTGGTCGCTCCCACGAAAGCCGTGCTGGATTTTCTCAAAGACCTGAAGAAGCCCGATATCAAGATCAAGGGCGGATTCATCGACGGGAAGATCTACTCGATCGATCAGATCACCGCGCTCTCCAAATTGCCGCCCCGCGAACAGATCATCGGCCAGTTGATCGGGACATTGAATGGTCCGGTCAGCCAGTTCGTCGGAACGCTGGACAATATCATCGGAGAGTTCGTCCGCACCATTCAAGCGATCGCCGATAAAAACGGCGGAGCAAGCGCTCCGGTCGCCGAAGCCGGCTAACTTTTGGCGCGGACAGTCGGACTTTCGCTTTTCACGAGGCGAGTCCCCTGCCATCGTCAAGACGCATTGCACCTATGAACCCCGGGCCTGCCGGAAGAAATTCGGCGTGGGCCACCTATTACGAGGAGAAAATCGATGCCGCCTCTATCCAAAGATGAGATTGTAGAAGCGATCAAGAGCATGTCCGTGCTCGAACTTTCCGAACTGTCCAAGGAACTCCAGGAAGTCTTCGGCGTTTCCGCTGCGGCTCCGGTCGGGTATGCGCCCGGCGCGGGCGGTGGTGGCGGCGAAGCCGCAGCCCCGGTAGAAGAGGCTCCGACCAGCTTCGACGTCATTCTGACCGCCGTCGGCGACAAGAAGATCAACGTCATCAAGGTCGTCCGCGAAGTCACCGCGCTCGGCTTGAAGGAAGCCAAAGACCTGGTCGAGGCCGCCCCCTCCAAAATCAAAGAGGGCTTGAGCATGGAAGATGCCAAGGCGCTCCAGACCAAGTTCGAAGGCGAAGGCGCGAAGATCGACATCAAGCCCGCCGGCTAGTTCCACCGGGCTTCCGTATATTACGGATGGGCCCAGACATCGAATCGGGCGCGCTGAGAAAACTCAGCGCGCCCGATTTGTACGTTTCAGGAGCAGATGTCACAACCCGGATGGGGTTTGACTTCGAAGCAGACCGCGCTTACAGCAATACCGCTCCATCGTAGTTACGGATCAGTCCGATCACCTTGCCGATAATATGGCTGTCCTCTCGCTTGATTTCGATTGGCTCATACGCCGGGTTCGATGCGATGAGGCGAATGCCATCCTGAGTGAACTGGATATGCTTGACCGTTGCTTCGTCTCCAAGCAGAACGGCGACCAGATCCCCGTTTTCCGCATTCGGTTGCGGCTTGATCACGACCAGGTCCCGCGGCATGATATGCGCGCCGATCATCGAGTCTCCCTGCACCTTGAGCGCAAACGCCCCGGTAACGTTATGGATCATCTCCTGCGGGACTGGAATCTGGCTCTCGATATTCTGGGTCGCCGTAATCGGGATCCCCGCGGCGATGGTGCCTACGAGAGGAACGAAGCTTACGCCTCTGGAAGGCGCCGTCGACCCCGTCTTGCCGATAATCGTGATGGACCGCGATGTGTTGGCACGCTTGATATAGCCTTTGCGCTCAAGCGCATCGAGATGGACGGTCACGCCGCGCAAACTGGATATGGTAAATCGATTTCCGATTTCTCTGATGCTTGGTGGATAGCCTTTATCGTCGACATACTCCATGATAAAGTTCAGGATCTTTTCCTGTTTGTCTGTGAGGCCTCTCGTCATGGCGTTTCCTCCTGTACATATAGATGATGACGCACTCTCGTCTACTATACTTTGTTTGTTGTGAGATTGTCAAGTAACTTTGAAACGGTTCTCGTATATTTTTGTACAGTGATCGACGCGTAAAATGGCCCGTCTGGTTCTGGTGCTTGCGGCCGCCGCCCGTCTACGGAACGGGAGCAGCTGGAACCAGCCGAGCCAGCAACAGACCACAATCATTGACAAGGAGCGGAATGGAAGCTATACTATTAATGAGCTTCCCTATGTGGAAGCCTGATCTGTCGCCTTTTCCTTGCAGTGACGTCACCTCAAGCGCTCGGTGAATCTATGTTCGACGA
>JBBRKX010000708.1:0-3255 GCA_038231675.1 Chthonomonadales bacterium
CCGGCGCCTTCACCCAGTCGGCGCCCGTATGGAGCAATGTTTCTCCTGTCGGTTCACCAAATTCGACGGCGACGTCGAAACGCAACTCAGGATGAGGCAGGCTTCCGACCATGAGCAGACGAACGGCAACTGCCTCCACATCCTGGTCCGTATCGGCACTGCCATAACGTTGCTTGTGCGCACGATGAAATGTTGACAATGCTTGCACGTTATCCGCGTTGGACCAGGGAACGCGTAGTGCGAACGACTGGCCCACATACCGCATATCGAGAGAGAGTTCGTAACGGACGCTTGCTTCGTGAAGACCTTCGCGCACCGCGTCCTCCCGCGCCGCGCGTAGCAAGGCCGCAGCCCGTACTTCCGCCTGCGCAATTCCGTTCGCGAAGTTCTCGGACCAGAGTGAACCGGCGGGCAGGGCGCCGGCGTAATCGCGTCGGACGTCCGCAAGGGCGAGGCCAAGCGCGGAAAACGCGCCAGGATACCTGGGAATAAGAACGGAGCGAACTCCGAGCGCCGTTGCTAGCGCGCAGGCATGCAGACCGCCCGCGCCGCCAAAGCTCAACAGGGTGAAGTCTGCGGGATCATGGCCACGCTCAACGGAAATATGGCGCAAAGCTCTTGTCATGGAAGCCTCTGCTACCGCAACGATTCCCCGCGCCGCCTGTTCCACCGTACAACCGAGCTCTTCCGCCATGGAATCGAAGCGTTCCTGAACGCGCCTGATGTTCAAAGGCATTCGCCCGCCAAGCCGAACGTCTGCGGGTAACCGTCCCAGCAACACATTGGCATCCGTAACCGTTAATATTTGCCCCTTGCCGTATGCCACTGGGCCGGGATCCGCTCCCGCGCTTTGCGGCCCAACGCGCAACCCGCCGGCCCCATCCAGCCAGGCCTCCGATCCGCCGCCCGCCCCGACCGTATGAATATCCATCAGGGGAGTACGGATTGGAAACGCGCCTAAGCTTCCCGTCGTAACGACATCGCACACTCCGTCCAGAATGAGAGCGACATCCGTGCTCGTCCCGCCCATGTCAAAGGTGATCATTCTGGAATGTCCCAGGTCTTTTCCAAGTTTGATCGCGGCGATAATACCACCCGCAGGCCCGGAGAGAACGGTCTTGACGGCGATTCTGGCAGCTTCCGTCGCGGACAACGCTCCGCCATCGGACTGCATCACTCTGAGACCCATGCCGCCGACCTGGGTGAGTTTTTCCTGTAAACGTCCCAGGTATCTTGACATGATGGGAGAGACAAAAGCGTTCGCGACCGTGGTGCTCGATCGTTCATATTCACGCGGCTCGGGAGCTATTTCGCTGGACAGCGACACATCCAACCCGAGATCCCGCGCTGCTTTCCCGATCGCCTGTTCATGCGCGGGGTTTAGATAGGAGAATAAAAGGGATACCGCAATGGAGCGCACGCCATCGGCCTGCAGCGCCGCCAAAATGCCCGGAAGCGCCTCTTCGTCCAATGGAACATACGGGGTTCCCCGCCAGTCCATGCGCTCGGCAATTTCATATCGACGCTCTCGTGGAAGAAGCGGCGGGATTTGCGTGGGACTCAAGGAGTAGAGAGCCCTTCTTGCCTGCCTTCCAATCTCCAAAACATCGCGAAAACCGGTCGTGGTGATGAGGCCCGTTTCTACCCCACGCCTTTCCAGAAGAGCGTTAGTCGCGACGGTGGTGCCATGTACAAGGGTGAAGCCGACGCGTAAGAACCCCTCGGATCGCGCGTCCGCCAATCCGGCAAGAACGCTCTGCGCCGGATCCAGAGGACTGGAAGGCAATTTACGTATATTACACTTTCCCTCTGGGGAAATGAAGACAAAATCGGTAAAGGTTCCACCGACGTCCACGCCGATTGAGTAGTCGCACCTCTCCTCGGGTGTGCGCGCATCCGCACTGTCCGCCATAAGGATCTCCTTCCTTTTTACCTTGAGGCACTTTCGCTATGTCTTCAGGAGGTTCCTGCACAATTCAAGGAACCGTATGCACGGTAACCCCGTCCTTGCAGCAGCAAGTATCGAAATCACTATGTGAAAGGTTCTATCATCCATGGCTAATAATCAGCAAACAGGCGGGCATTCCCGTGGAGAGGCATCAAGCAGCGATCAAGACCTGAATTCTGGGCGTGGTTGGCATGGAGATCCGGACGGACATGCGGCGGCCGGTCGAAAGGGCGGCCAGAAGATTTCGCGAAATCGTGAGCATATGTCTGAGATCGGGAAAAAGGGGGGCGAAGCTGTTTCCCGCAATCGAGAGCATATGGCGGAAATTGGGCGACGTGGCGGTCAGGCAAAAACAGAGTCCTCCGGCGGACAAAAGGCACGTAGCACGAAATCTGAATAAATGGGAATTCATCTTGTCGTCCCGCTCACCCGCGATTTTTGTATCCGGGTGAGTTTATGGTATTTCATCGCCTTATCTCTCAAGAAATTGCAACATCGTACCTTTAATCGTTACAATCACGATTCCTGAACGTGTATGTTAAAATGCCTATCTCTCCGGCAGGAATCGGGTGGAATGACGACGAAACACCCTCCGACACCTTACCAATGCTTTGAAATGACATACTTAGCCCTTAAGAGCGCTTCGACGCGATTATGAGGGCAGGCTCCAGTAAGCTGCCTATCTACCGATGATAGAGGAATGAGCTGCGTTCTGGCGATTGTCAATTTTGTTAGGAGTGGAATCGGATGGAACCCCTGAAGGCGGTTATAGCTGAAGACGAGCAGTTGACGCGGACTATCATTCGCGCGCGACTGGAAAAGCTGGGACACATTGTGGTCGCGGAGGCCGGCGACGGGATGCAGGCAATTGAAGCGGCACGACTGCATAAGCCCGACGTTATTATTATGGACATCAAGATGCCAGTGATGGATGGCATCGAAGCAGCGCGCTCGATTCTAGCCGAGACGCCCTGTGCGATTTTGTTTCTGAGCTCCTTCAACGAGCAGGAACTCGTGGAGCAGGCGAGCGAAACAGGGGCTCTCGCCTATTTGATGAAGCCGTTTCGAAAGGAAGATCTTTCTCCCGCGCTTGAAATGGCTGTTCGTCGCTTCAGGCAGATCCAATCCCAGCGTAAAGAGATCGATGATCTTAAAGAGACCTTGGAAACCCGCAAACTGATCGAGCGAGCGAAGGGGATCTTGATGGATCGTCATAGGATGAGCGAAGAAGAAGCATTCAAGCGTATTCACTTCCAGGCGCGCAACCAGAATAAAAAGATGCGTGAGATCGCGCAAAGCATCATCAC
>JBBRKX010000709.1:0-3218 GCA_038231675.1 Chthonomonadales bacterium
AACGGAACCGGCACAATAGCCGACACTTACGTCTACACGAGCTGGGGAGAGGCCGGCCCAACCACAGGCTCGGACCCGAATCCGTTCCGTTATGGCGGCCAGTTCGGCTACTACACCGACCCCAACGCAACAACCGGCACCATTCTCTGCGGAGCAAGGTGGTACAGTCCGTCATTAGGAAGGTGGCTGAGCAGAGACCCGAGCGGCTATGCAGGCGGCCCCAACCTGTATGAGTATTGCCTAGGTGATCCCATCAACTTAGTCGATCCCAGCGGGCACCAACAGGGTAGCGCAATTTCCTATAAAACCCAAATAGTGATTGCAATAGAATCTGGAGAGTACGACTGGGCTTTATGGCTCGCGGGGCAAGCTGTGAGGAACACAGTAGGCGGCATTGGAAATGCCGTCGTGAGACGAGGTGTTGCGATTGCACTCGCCGCCATCGTGAAAAATCGCAAACCTAGTGACCTTGACTGTAACAAAACCGCTGAGGAATTTGTTGGAGCATTTAGCCGCATGGGCTTGGAACCCGAGGCAATTCGATTTCAATCGTCAACTACGGTGATGCGTGTTCAGCCGACCGGATTCATCTCAAGATTCGGTGCGTTCGTTATGCGGCGGCAAGGCGAGGTGTTCACGAAAAATGGCTATCATATTGCGGTGAAGGTTGAGGGGCGAATATACGACTCGATCACCGGTCCTGATGGAATGTGGTATAAGGATTGGCTTGCAAAAACAGGATATAAGTCTAGCGAGAGATTGCCCGGTTATAGCAAAGAGTTCTTTAAGGAATGGCATTGGTGGAAGGGAGAATAATCGATCATTTCTGACTGGTTGTGTAAACGAGGACAAGGCATGAATTATCCACCATCGATAGAAAGCTCTGATAAATCGCACGACGGTAATTTCTGGAATGATTATTGGCATAACGTTATCGCGAACATTGCATTGTTGCCAGACGCCATTATCGGCCGTGGCTGGCAACAATCTCGTGCCGCTATGCCCCTGTTAAACCGGTTCGGCCTCCAAAGGGGCATTTGGATAGGAAGTGGCATTACCGTCCAACCGAAGATGTTAGCATACATCGGTTGCAAGTCAACAGCTATTGACATATCATCCGTAGCGTGCGATTTTGCACGGAAACGTGCGCCGACCGATATGGACATCGAACAATTCTTTGCGCAGACCACAATGGAGCGCGAACTTGACAGTGGTGCTATGGTCCCACGTATACATCCGAAACTTACCGCGGAATTCATTGAACGGGAGCGTAGACCTAGCGGGTATGCTGAGTTCGTTGTCGCCGACGTAATGGAATACGAGTTGGGCGTTGCGCAATTCGATTTCGCCGTCCTACATTACGTTATAGAATATCTCTCGGACTCAGATGCGCTTGCACTCGCTAGTAGGATTTTTCGCGCTCTTGTGCCCGGTGGCATCTTGCTGGTAGAAACGCCGTGCTTGCGTCTCATAAACTACCCTAGTGAGGGCATCAGCGGTGTAGAATCTGTTTTCGAGGGGGCGGGGTTTGTTCATCATCTTAAGGCGGCCTACGAGTCTCTATCTCGACACCGCCAACGAGGCTGGTGGAATAAATTGCTCAATGAAGATCGACGGCTCGACGAGACAGACGCAAGATTCGAAAATCTGGTTTCAGCAGGATTCGATGCTGACATGCGGAGGGTCGAAGGTGGCGCGAAGCTGGCAATCTTGGGGTTACCACCCTATTCGCGAGACACATGGCAAGTCGCACATTTAGCTTAACCTCTCTATCCAAATTGCTTCTATTCAAGGACATTTGGTTCAGCGCATAGTTCGCTGAACGGAATCACGCCCTTTGACAACTGAAAACCCTCCGATTCATTCCTCTGTCATATCAACGTGGCAGAGGAATGAATCGCTGTCTGGCCCATGGAATCACGAATCGGTAAAATAGTAAATAATTTTCTACATTCTTGAAACATTCTCCCGCTTCCGCTCGTCTGATAAGAGTAGCAGACAAATACCTACACTATTCGGAGGTGTTCACGCGACACAGCAAGAATGGTCGCACAGCCGGTCAACGCTCACCGGCTAACCGGGCAAGGCACACGCTTCCGCCCTCCACGAAAGCTCCCCCAGGATTGGGGGTTGGGGGGTCGAGTCGCCGTAACGCCCAACTGAGTCGAGCAGCCTCTCGTCATGGAGTACCTATACTGGAGCGAACAGGCGTACATATCCCGGAGTGCATCAGGCGTACATACATCGGAGCGCATCAGGAGGACGTTCGCACGCACAGCGATAAAGCGGCCGCAAGCTGAAAAAGTCTCCACCAGGAGCAGTAAGCAAGCGTGATTCCACGGACTTTGATAACCAGACGCTGGAGCAGCACGATTCAGGCCCGAATCGAATCCTAATCACACGAATCGGAGCGAATCGAGCGGAGAAGGAGAATCGATTCGAATCGCAAATACATACGCCATGCGATTCCCGCGATTCACTCTCGTCCACCAAAGCACCCTCCTTTGCCTCTTCCTCTGCGCTTGCGCCCTTCCCAACCCGGCAGGCGCGCAGGGCGGCCTCTTTGTAATCGTTTCGCCCAACTCCCCGACCGACTACTGCGTCGGCCAGACGGTCACCTACACCATAACCGCCAGCCCGCCGCCAGGCTCTCCCACCGGAACCAGCAGCATCTTCTATGACGAGACCGCAAACTCTCCCACGCTCGGCTACCCGATTTATGCCACCGATGGAAACGGCGACCGCGTCACCTTCGATACCTACGACGGACTGGGCGACCTGCTCCAGCTCTCCACCTACCCGATTCATGGCAACACAACGGTCAAGAACACCACCACCTTCACCTACGACCCGCTCCAGCGCACCACCGCCGTCACCAACCCTGACGGCACCTTCGCACAGTGGGTCTACACCGGCCGCCTCCTCACCTCCACCATCGACGAAAAGAACACGCGCTACGACTACGCCTACTGCTCCGCCTGCGGAGCGCTCACCGGAATTACCGGTCCGCTGGGCTGGGGCCTCAATTGGAGCTACGACGCGGACGGAGACCTCACCACCTTCACCGACGCCCGCTACAAGCAGACCGCCTACCAGTACGGCCTGGCGGGAGAGCTGACGGGCATCGTCTATCCCGACGCCTCCACCCTCGGACTCCTCTACGACGATTCAGGCCGTGTCCGCCAGTTCACCAACGGGCGAGGGCAGAGCCTCACCCT
>JBBRKX010000710.1:0-3217 GCA_038231675.1 Chthonomonadales bacterium
GCGTTTCCCTATGAGGAAACGCCGGACCAACTCCGCGCCATCAATGATGTCAAGGCCGACCTGGAACAGGCGCGTCCCATGGACCGACTGATCTGCGGCGATGTGGGGTTCGGCAAGACTGAAGTGGCTCTGCGTGGAGCGTTCAAAGCGGTGACGGCGGGCAAGCAGGTCGCGGTGCTGTGCCCCACCACGGTGCTCGCGGCGC
This sequence comes from Chthonomonadales bacterium, assembly GCA_038231675.1. Classification (GTDB taxonomy): domain Bacteria; phylum Armatimonadota; class Chthonomonadetes; order Chthonomonadales; family Chthonomonadaceae; genus JBBRKX01. The sequence continues at coordinate 206 of JBBRKX010000710.1, forward strand.
AGCATTTGACCACTTTCAGCGAACGGTTGGCCGCGTATCCCATCAAGATCGATGTGCTCAGCCGGTTCCGCTCAAAGCAGGAGCAGGCTAAAACGGTGAAGGGCGTGCGGGATGGGACCGTCGATATCGTCATCGCCACCCACCGGCTCTTGTCCAAGGATGTCGTTTTCAAGGATCTTGGCCTGGTCATCGTCGATGAAGAACAACGTTTCGGTGTTGCGCACAAGGAAAGACTGAAACAGCTGCGCACCTCCGTGGATGTGTTGACGCTGTCCGCGACACCGATTCCGCGCACGCTGTCGATGGCGCTTTCGGGCCTGCGCGACATGAGCGTGATCGAAGATCCGCCGGAAGGCCGCACGCCCGTGCTGACGTATGTGCGGGAATACGACGACGACCTGATCCGAGACGCCATGTTGCGCGAACTGGAGCGCGATGGCCAGATCTATTTTGTCCATAACAAAGTGGAAAGCATCGAACATGTCGCGACGCATTTGCGCAAGCTTGTCCCGGATGCCCGGATCTGTATCGGTCATGGTCAGATGTCGGAAGACGAGTTGGAACATGTGATGTTCGCGTTTTATCATCACGAATACGACATTCTAGTCTGCACCACGATCATCGAAAACGGTCTGGACGTCCCGAATGTCAATACGATCCTTGTGGACAACGCGGACCACATGGGCCTTTCGCAGCTCTATCAGCTGCGCGGCAGAGTGGGTAGATCGAACCGACAGGCGTACGCGTATCTCTTTTATCGGCGTCATAAGCAGCTGACGGAAATAGCGGAGCGGCGGCTTGCGGCGATGAAAGAGTTTTCGGCCCTTGGAAGCGGCTATAAGGTGGCGATGCGCGACCTCGAAATCCGCGGCGCGGGCAACCTTCTTGGCGCGGAGCAACATGGCGCCATGGTGACCGTGGGGTTCGATCTGTACTGCCGGCTGCTGGCCCAGGCCGTACAGGAAGCGAAGGGCGAAGAAGTCACCGAAGACACGCTCCCCGCCGTGGATCTGCCCGTCACGGCCCTTATTCCAGGGGATTATATCCCTGGGGAAGCCGAACGGATCTATTTCTACAAAAGAATGAGCGGCGTCCGTTCGGTGCCGGATATCGAAACCCTTCAGGCGGAACTGGAAGACCGATTTGGAGATCCTCCACGGCCGGTATGGGAGGCGCTGGCGATCCTTCGCCTGCGTCTGCGGTGCAAGGAAGCAGGGATAGCGAGTGTAAAGGGCGAAGGAACGAACGTTATGATCCGGTTCGCCGCCCATGCACGCCTGACGTCGGAAGCAGTGAAGCTGCTGACATTTGCCTTCAAGGGCCACAAATTCACGCCGGATGGCGTCACGGTCCCGCTCAAGGGTCCTAAAGTGATGCCTCAGGTCGAGGAGATGATCGGGGTCCTGGAGCAAGCGCTTGCAAAGAAGAAGCCCGGAACTTCCGGAGAACGCAACGGCGGCAAAGGCGCCGCGAACGGGAGCCTTGGATCAACGCGGGCCGCACAGCCGACGGGGACAGCACGCTGAAGGCGCGGCCTGCATCTTTGAAAAAGCGAACCACGCACGTTGTATGGATGAAGACGCTCTGCCCGGGTCGTGACCCGAACCGGCGGAGCAGTAACAATGCGCGGCGGCGGCATCACCTGCCGACTGTCGCGCCTGGCTCACAGGAGGAACCTACGGAATGGCGAAAGCCGCTGTGAAAGACGCGCCGACCGGTCTCGATCGAGAAACGGCGCTTGAATTGATGCGTATCATGCTCCTTATCCGACGATTCGAGGAGCCTTGCGATAAGTACTATCGTGCCGGAAAAATGGGCGGATACGTTCACTACTACATCGGGCAGGAGGCCATCGCCGCCGGCCTGATCCCTCTCATGACCCCCGGCGACACCATGCTTGCTTCCTACCGCGACCACGGTCACGCGCTGGCGCTGGGGACCGAACCGCGCAAGGTGATGGCCGAGTTGTTCGGCCGATCCACGGGAGCCGCAGGCGGTAAGGGCGGCTCGATGCATATCTACGATGTCGAGAGAGGTTTTCTCGGCGGATATGGCATCGTCGGCGGAAGCGTGCCGCTTTCGGTGGGCGCGGCGTTCGCCCTGAAATATCGCAATCAGAAAAATCTCTGCGCGACGTTCTTCGGCGATGGCGCCATGCAGCAGGGCTCCGTTCATGAAGCCATGAATATGGCGGGCCTCTATCGCGTGCCCTGCCTGTTCGTCCTGGAAAATAATATGTACGCCATGGGAACCGCGGTCGAGCGGCACTCTTCGCAGACCGATTTCGTCAAGCGCGTCACGGCCGGCTACAATATCCCGGGCGAAAGCGTGGATGGAATGGACGTGCTCGCCGTTCGAGAAGCGTCCGAGCGCATTATGACTCACATGCGTGAGACCGGTGAGCCTTACTTCCTGGAAACCCGCTGTTATCGTTTCGTCGGCCACGGATACGCGGACAATGCGCAGCAGCAGAAGTTCTACCGCACCGAAGAAGAGATCGAAGCCCAGCGCAAACGCGACCCGATTATGACTTTCCGCGCTAAGCTCATCGGAGACGGCATCGCGACCGAGGCGGAGATCGACGCGGTAGACGAAGATTGCAAAGCCATCGTGTCCGATGCAATCAACTTCGCCGACACCAGTCCGTTCCCGTCGCCCGATAGCCTCTACGAAAATATCTTCACGGATATGTAGCGTTGTGCGTCGTGCCTCGCAGGCGTGAAACAGGGCACACGGCTGGATGCGGCAGCGCCTTGATTTCCGCGCGGAGGCACGAGAAGAATGCCTGGCGACAAGTCGAGTTAAAGCAGTGGGTTTCAATAGGAGAATTTTTCAGTGGCGATAATGCGATACGGAGAAGCGCTCCGTCTGGCGATGACCGAAGAGATGGAACGCGACCCGAATGTGTTTATCTGCGGCGAAGAGGTCGCGCAGTATCAGGGAACGTTCCGCGTAACGGAAGGGATGTCTCAGAAGTTCCAGGGCCAGAACAAGGGCATGCGCGTGCTCGAC
>JBBRKX010000711.1:0-3217 GCA_038231675.1 Chthonomonadales bacterium
ACGCCCGCCGGGGTGATATTTTTCCAGAGGCCGGCTGTCAGTGCTGGTCTGGCCGCCCCGCTCCCGGTGGAACACAATGCAACGACAGACAGCAGTCCCAACACTCCCAGTCTACGATTTACGCGCTTCATTGCATCTCCTTCTATTCCATGGCGAAACTATCGTAATTGTCCATGCCGAAACGGCGCACTAAAGTGGTATGCGCCGGACGCCACGTCAAAGAGGGTGGCGTTGCCCCTTGTCTTCCGAAACGTTACTCCTCGAGCGCGCATCGCGGACTTACCGGATTCCAGGATCGAGCGTGCGTCACCGACCGGCACGACCACCGTGGCGCGGGTGTTTGCGGGAACAACGACGTCCATCGTCAGCCGACCGCCTTTTCGGTTCCATGCGCTTATCACGGTTCCCTGCGGCGATTTGAAGCGAGCCTTCGCCCACGTCACGTCGCCCACGATCGCCGGCTGGATGAGCATCCTTTTGAAGCCGGGCGCGGCGGGGTCGGGCCGGATACCGGCCACTCCTCTCTGGAACCACCCCCCGATGCCGTTCAGACAGCCATGCATGCGCGAATCCGCTCCCTCCCAGTATTCGGGCCAGGTCGCATATCCTTTCGCGATAAGATCACCGTAGCTGGGCGCGGTCGTCTGCGTGGCATACGTATACACCAGATCGTTGCGATCGTGCTCGGTCAGATATTTGGTCAGGAAAACCGTTCCGTGCAGCCCCGTATCGAGGTGGCCCTTGCGCGTTACAAGGATCTCGTTTTCCAGGTTCGTCATGACCTGGGGAATGGCGTCGGCCGGCACGGCTCCCGCAAGGAGCGGCATCACGCAATGCGTCTCACGGGTGTCTAGATAAGCTTTCGTGTCGGGGTTCAGGAAGCGTTTGTTGATCGCCTGCCGCAGGGTGTCGGCGCGTGCTGTCAATGCGCGGGCGTCGTCCGGCTTTCCGAGAACGTTGGCGATATGCGCGGCAAGGCGCGTAACGTACAGGTAGTAGCAGTTGTTGAAGAGCAGCGCCTCGGGCGTGTTGCTGGCTTCGCTTCTGCCCGGCGCGGCCCAGTCCCCCAGGAAATACCAGTCGCCGCCCGGCAGCGGCGCGAGGATCCCATCGCTCCCCACATGCGCGTCCAGGTACGCCAGCCATTTGTGCGCCGTGGGATACGTTCGCTCCAGGATCCTCGTATCGCCGTACGTCTGATAGACTTCCCAGGGCATAAAGATCACAAAGCCGCTCCACGCGGGGCCGCCCCCGCCGCCCATCGTGGGCGCCGTATGATATATCCGTCCGTCCGGCTCCTGAATGTCGCACCAGTCGCGTGCCCATTTATGGAAAAACGCATCGGATTCAAAAGTTCCAAGCGCGAGTTCCAGGCTCGTGTGCCCGTCGCCTCCATACCCAAGACGCTCCCGATGCGGGCAGTCCACGGTCATGCCGCCCGTGCTCAAGTTCACGTAGGTGTTGACGGTGATGTCGTAGATTTTCTTCAACAGCCGGTTCGAGCAGTCGAAGTCGCCAGTGCGTTTTCGATCGTTCGCGATGCGGTATCCCGTCACGTCGGAAATCGCAGGCGCATCCTCCAGCCCCTCGACCGTTACAAAGCCACATTCGTGGTAGCTGAACCGGTTGCAGAATGTCCCCACGCCCGAAGGGCCGAGGACGAACGCATCCCGCTCGTTAAACTCTACCTGTCTGTCCGACAGAGAGGAGATCGAAATCGTGATTTTCCGGCCGGGAGTGCCCTTGATTCGGACTTCAACCCATCCGGTAAAGAGCTTTGCCATGACGAATCGGAACTTGCCGGGCGCGATCTTCTCTACTTTCGTTGGCAGGATCGTGTCGCACTTGCGGTTGGGCTCGACGGCATCCGGCGATAGCGCGAGCGTCACCGGATAAATGTGCGCGTGGGCCCACCCACTGTCGTCGAGCCCAACCCGATTCCAGTTTGGAACCTCTCGGCTTGCATCCACCTGATCCCCGCCATAATCGCTGTTGTGCCATTCGCCCAGATGCCGCGTTGTGCTTGGCGCACAACGCCAGGTAGCGTCGGTGACGATCTTTTGAAAGGGCCCCCTGGCGGCGCCAAGTTGTAGCTGCGCGATGACCAGCGGCGATTTTGCCACATGGAAATCCACCACGGGGTTAAAATCACGGAAGGGTCCCCAGCCCGGCGCGCCCCAGATAGCGACGACATTCATGCCCGGCTTGAGAAGCGGACGCACATCGTATGTAAGATACAGAGCGCGCTTTTGCAGGTCACTCACGGAGGGCGTCAGCACCTGGTCGCCCACTTTATGACCGTTGACGTATAGTTCGTGATAGCCGATCGAGCCCACATAAATGAGCGCCGATTCCGGCACGGAAATTATTGAGAACTCTTTGCGGAACCAGGGGCAATCCCGTTCATCGCCGCCGTCCATTCCGATCCAACGCGCGTGCCAATCTCTCGGGCCAGGGAGCCCAATGGAAAAGTCGCTTGGTGCGCTCCATGCGGAGGGCCTGTTGGAGCCGTCCCAGATCTCCACCTTCCAATAGCAGCGCTGTCCCGCTTTAAGCGCCGCTCCGGCATACGCGACATTGTCGGATCGGTCAGAGAGAATTTTGCCGGACTCCCACAGATCACCTTTACTGGCTGCGAGATTTTGAGGCGAGGATGCAACCAGCACCCGGTACGCGGTCTGAATCAGTCCGCGATCGGACGCATTGCGTGCTGCGCAGATCCAGCTGAAGCGTGGGCGAACGGTATCGATGCCCAGCGGGTTCACCCGATATTCGCATCGCAACTGAGCAGGCAATATACTGCTCGCTCCGACTACGGCAAGGGCAGGCAGTGTCAACGCGGTGAACGCGCACCATAGCACGATCATGCGGGCGATTGACGACGCCAGGCCGTACGGTATCAACGATCTTATGGGCTTGCTCACCAATCTCTCCTACTTTTCCACCCCAAGGCCCGACAGTGACATTGCACATCAGACGGCCGAGGGTATGCCGAATGTGCATAGTACGCATGGCGGTCACGGCCAGCGAATGAATTCGCGCCTACAAATACACCAGGTCCACCGGCCGGCCAGCGGTGAGGCCAGCGGTGAGGCCAGCGGTGAGGCCAGCGGTGAGGCCAGCGGTGAGGCCAGCGGTGAGGCCAGCGGTGAGGCCAGCGGTGAGGCCAGCGGTGAGGCCAGCGAATGAATTCGCGCCTACAAAGGCACGAAGTACG
>JBBRKX010000712.1:0-3201 GCA_038231675.1 Chthonomonadales bacterium
ATCGAGCACAGCGGCGCTGGATGCGGCACGCGCCCGGGCGATACCCTCGTACAGTCGCCGCATCATCAGACCTCCGAGTGACAGCAGGAAGAGGAATAGCCCACTCCAGAGTGCGACCTGCCGTCTTCGTTCCAGTGCGCGACGCAATTCCTCAACCCGATCCTTGTCTGTAGCCATCTGCTTCCTCGTTCCCAACAGTCTCGTATTGAACCAAATGACGATCAATCGCGCTCCAAGAGTTCCAGACGGCGCCGCCCTGCAAGGGGCTCTCCGTCGCTACCATACCAGACGAACGGCTGGCTGTAGAGTTCGTTTGCTTCTAAAATTATTTCGTCAACCACTTGCGGTTTAGCAACAATGTGTGTTATGCTTACATCAATCTGAAACACGTTTTCTTGCTGTTCTGTCTGAAGGTCTGCCTTCCCTCCTTGGTCCAGCGGTGTCGCTGTGCAGAACCTCTGTTCCATCGTCTGGAGGCTATGCTGTCTCCCGATGTCTTCGATTTTACGGCCTTGTCGCCCCAATAACAGTACCTCCGACGTACTGGCTCGCAGCAATCGCGAGGAACCCAATTCCCTGTTAAGGATCCTATTTACAATGTCTCGTGTTCTCTCTGGTCTCGGTGGAGCGGCGGTGCTTTCGATGATGGGGCTAGCACTATTCGGAGTCCAGGGGTCTGGAACGATTTCGGCTATACGACGGGATATGGAATTACGTCGGGCCGGAGAGACGCATCTGACGAATGTTCGCCAGCTAACGTTCGGTGGGCAAAATGCCGAAGCTTATTTTAGTCCCGATGGACAAAAATTAACGTTCCAAAGCACGCGGGACGGTCACGATTGCGACCAGCAATACGTGATGAAAATCAACGGGAACGATGTTAAGAGGATCAGTACGGGAACAGGTCGGACGACCTGTGGGTGGTGGATGCACGATGGCAAGCGGATCTTATTTTCATCCACGCACGAAGCCAATCCTGCTTGCCCGCCTCGGCCGGACTTTTCGCGGGGGTACGTATGGCCGGTATACCCCACCTATAGAATTTACACGGTAGCGCCCGACGGAACGGATGTGCGGCCACTTTTCCCGCGCACCCTAATGAAGGGCGAGCTACCTGGCTATAATGCAGAGTCAGTAGTGTCGCCAAATGGGAAACGGATCGTATTCACAAGCGACCGGGGCGGCGATCTCGATATCTGGGTTATGGATAGCGACGGGCGACATGCGAAGCAGCTGACCCATACGCTGGGATACGACGGTGGACCATGGTGGTCGCCCGATGGCACGAAGATCTGCTTTCGCGCCTATCATCCGCGCACGCCGAAGGAGATCGCGGATTACAAATCGCTTCTGGCGCAACACCTGATCCGGCCGACGACGCTCGATCTTTTTGTGATGAACGCGGATGGAGCCGATGTTCGGCAAGTGACGGACGATCGCGCCGAGAATATCGCGAGTTTCGCGCCTTCCTGGACGCCGGACGGCAAGGCGCTGGTGTTTGCTTCTAACCGCGCGGATCCGCAGCGTCGCAAATTTGAGGTGTACAGAATCGGATTGGACGGTTCAGGGCTCGAACGCATCACTTATGGCGAGCAGTTCGACGGGTTTCCGAACTTTAGTCCGGATGGAAAGCATTTCGTGTGGGCTTCCAACCGGAACGGCAAAGTGCCGCACGAGACGAATGTTTTTATCGCAGACTGGAATCCCTAGCGGGGTAGTGGGAGAGGCATATCGATCCCGCTCCATTCATTCACGGAGGCAAGACGCATTATGTTGGATGATATTAAAGGCCTGTTAGCTGCCCGATATGGCGATCGCTGGCTCAATGCCCCGAACAACCAGAACGGCATGGCGGAGGATTTATCCATTTTCGAAAAGGACATCACGCGAGTCAGCCGCAAGTACGGGCTTGTGGGACGCGGCATGTTCATTTCGACCGACTGCGAAGTCGTTGCGCGGTACGAAGTCATCAAGCCGATCAACACCCTCTTCGATCTGGATTCGGTGTTTTACGGTTGGTGGGGCAGCCGTGCTTCCGAGAACATCAGCTTCGTCCAGCGGGAAATCGCGGATGACGAGGTCATGTATCATTTCGTGACGGGAACGCCCACGCATGGGCACAGCGGTCGTATCGTCCTTATCGGTCGAGAAGTCCGCAACGTCATTCACAAGCGGTGGGAACGCCGTTTGCAAAAAATGGGCATGCCCACGAACGCGGTAACCGAAGAGAACTCATCCGTGGATTCGTCAGCGAACAATTAGGATCGTGTGTGCCAGGGGCCGTCTGAGGAGCCGGTCGCCAGATAAAAGCCCTGTTGCCCTCCCTGCGTGGTCTCGCCGCCGCGTTTTTTCTTCTCCTTCCTCCTTGCTTCGCCTGCCTACCGTCTCGTCATCGATATCGGTTACCGCACAACATCCCAAACGGTTTTTCTCATCACCGACACCCCACCAAAACGGAGCACAATTCATGGTTGACGATTGCATTTTTTGTCGCATTGCGTCTGGAGCCATCCCGGTTCAGGCGATCTATCAAGATGCGGAATTCGTGGCGTTCCGCGATCAAAACCCTCAGGCGCCCGTGCATGCCCTTGTGATCCCACGGGCGCATTTCGCCACCATTCTTGACGTCGAAGACGAGGGGCTTCTGGGCCGTTCCTTGCTCGCCGTTCAGGAGACCGCGAAACGGCTCGGCCTGGCCGAAGAAGGATTTCGGACCGTGATCAACTGCCGTGACAATGGAGGGCAAACCGTACACCATCTGCACTATCACATTTTGGGTGGCCGCTTTATGCAGTGGCCTCCGGGTTGAGACGGTGTGTCGGCGGAACTTCAGACTTACAAACCAGCATCAGGCTTACAAACCAGTAGGATGGTCGATAAAGAACGTTTCCGCGCCGAAGCGCTTTTCCAGGTGGTCTCCCAGGGCGCGTACTCCCACGGTTTCGGTGGCGTAGTGCCCGGCATAGAGAAGGTTTACCCTGCGTTCTTCCGCCTCAAAGTAAGTGTGGTGCGTGCCCTCGCCCGTGAGAAAAGTGTCCAGCCCGAAGGCGGCGGCGCGATCGACCCATGTGCCGGCTCCTCCGGTCACGATGCCGATGCGATGGACTGTTTCCGGCCCGGTCGCAATGACTTTGGGGGTCACGCCCAGAGCGCCCTGGATACGGTCGGTCAATTCGCTCAGGCTGATCTCGGTTTCGCACC
>JBBRKX010000713.1:0-3191 GCA_038231675.1 Chthonomonadales bacterium
CTGATGCCGTGCGGCGAAGGCCCGAACCCCGGCGGTATAGGGGCGCGGGTCTTGCTCTACGCGGACCGTTGTCGCGCCCATCCAGTCCGGGCGCACGAAATGGGGCGTGAGAATGATCCATTCGGCCCCGATCTCATCGAATCGTTTTCGCAACGCCGTATAGCGGGTCTCTACCTGTTCCGGCGTCATATACGCATCGTTGACGAACTCCATGACGATGAGGTCAGGGTGCGGCTGCAGCACCTTCTCGGCGAAGTTATAGGGAGAGCCCGGCGGCTCGTTCAGGAAGCTGTCGCTGTTGCGTCCGCCCCAGGCAACCGTCGTCAGGTGGAGGGGGGCGCCTGGAAAGCGCTGCTGGAGCATCGCCACAAATCGGCTCTGATATTGATGCGCCGCATCGCTGGCCTCGCCGCCCGCAGTGACGCTATCGCCCCACGCGAGGATATTCAACGTCTGCCCGCTCCGCAGTTTCGCCCAGGTCTTCGGCAGGAGGCGAGCGGCGGGCGGCATTCCGGTTCTTTTCGGCTCGGGATAGCTCGGTTCGAGGATCGGATAAAGGTTGTCGTCCGTCAGAGCGGTCAGGCGTCCCGGCACCCAGACGCGGGCGAGGAGAGCGTCTTCCGCGCCGACCGCCGGAGGCATGGGCGTGGCCGGTTGCGGAGCTCCCTGCAGCACAGAGACGTGGCCCCGCCGATCCACCACGATCGCGTCCAGGCGGCTTCGACCGTAACGATACTCGACCCGGACCGGTTTATCCGCCGGGATCGCTCCCTTCGGCAGCCGGCCGAAGGTCGCCCAACGCGGCTCCAGTCCATAATCGATTCCTGGCTTATAAATCGTATCGCCTGTACCGGATTTCACTACGACGCTCTCCGGGATCAGCATATCCGCCGCCGTGGTCTCGGAGGTTGTCACTCCCCGCAGCTTTGCGCCCCGTCCCCACGGCGCGGCGTTTGCGTCATACAGCGGCAGGCTGTCGAAGCGTTCGTCCTTTACTTCCACCAGATCCGAGGGAGCGATTGTCAGACGCACCGGTCGTCTGACTTTCACGTCGTGCCCGCCGATTCGAACCATCCCCGCCGACACTTCCACCTGCCATCCTCCGACTACATGGACCTGAGGCGGCAATACGGGTTTCGCTGCGAGCGCACATAAAGACGCGCATAGCAATCCTGTCAGCATGGATCTCTCCCGCCATCCCGGCTTCGGTATGGGATGGCCTTGCGTATCGAAAATATCAAATCGAACCGCACGTTGTCGCCCTGTTTCAGCCACGGTAAGTTTTGAGTGGCCGACGGAACTCACTTCAAATTCGCGTCCTTCTGGCTATCAGCAGACGATCGATGCCGACTCCGATGAGGATGCCGAGCGCGTAACACCCGAGGTTCGCCCACGAGAACGTGAACCCGAATATGAGGCGGCCCAACGTGTTGTCACGGAGGCTTTCCAGCCAGGGGGCGTGCAGGAGCTTGAGGAACTCAATGACAATCGAGAAGCCCAGCGCGGCCAGACCACACGTGCGCGTGGTCGCTTTCGGCAAGAGAAAACCGACCAGAAAAAACACCATCAGGGCCCAGAGAATATCGCCTGGATATTTGCCGAACGCGGCCGGAATGTAATGTGTAAACCTGCGGGAAGCCAATCCGAGAATGATTACCAGCAGCACCAGCAGGGCATACACGACGCGGCTGCGTACAGGCTGTGGTCCATCATTCGTCTGGGCCGATGTCATTTAAAGAGTCCTATCCGCGTTGCGCACCGCGTGAATGAATGCTTTCAGCTTAGCGTGATCCTTGCGACCAGGCTCGGCTTCCACGCCGCTGGATACGTCCACGGCGTACGGCCGGACGGTGACAACTGCTTCGGCGACATTTTCCGGATTCAGCCCACCTGCCAGAATGATCGGCAAGTCAAAACGTGCTTTCGCTTCCACCGCCAGAGACCAATCGAAGACCTCCCCGGACCCCCCTAATAGATCTTTATGATAGGTGTCTAAATGTAGGGCGGCCGGACGCTGCACGACAATCGCGACGGCGGTCTCATTCAGGCTTTCCTCATCTCGAATGCGAACGGCCCGGACATAGCGTTTGCCAAAGATGAGGGTAGGGCACGGAGCATAATACTGGATGGTGTCGAAGCGATGGAGGGCATCCGTGGGAATGTCGTTTGGTGTGTTGCAGACGGCGACTAGGGAAAGGAAAGGCGGCAATCGGTCCGGAAGCTCCGCCGCGTCTGGAAAGCTCCCGACATAACGCGGCGTTCCAGGCACCCAGATGAAGCCCAGTGCATCCGCGCCGTAATCGATCGCCGCCCGAGCGTCTTCGATATTGGTTATCCCGCAAATTTTGATACGTGTCAATGTTTCCAGCACTTCCGTCGATGATCTAGACTGAGGCCAAAGCGCAACGCCACGGATACTACCACGTCACTCCATATCCTTAAAGTATGCAAACCCTATTCCTACAACGATGGCCGGTAACCTGGCAATCATTGTACCTCACGGTATACCAGGCGACCCAACTTGTTGTCGCGCAGGATCGTCTCTTCCGTCGCCCATGCAGGAGCGTTCCATTTTCTTGCAAGCACGGTGAAGATCTCGTCTTCGGTTGGAGCAGAGGACCGGGAGTTCTCATTATTGTTCCTCACCGGATCTCCCGGTCCTTCTCGTTCACGCGTTTGATTGCCTCATCGATCACTGCCTCAGCCTCAGCCAGTTTGTTCGCCTGCAGAAGCGCGGGCAGACGCTCCTCCACAAAGTGGGCGATGGGAGCCGGGTCGCGTCCTGCGTTCTGCCATCTGTGAAATCCCGCCTGCAGCGTTTCCATCTTGCGCCGGATACGCATCTGCGGCAGTTCCGCCGAGGTGGGTTTCTCCCGGAGTTTCTCGCCTTTGAGAAACTTCCGGTAGGCGGCAAGCGCTTCCGGGCCGAAGGCGCTCTTCTCCAGCCGCGCAGGCAACTCGGTTCCCGTCGCGCCTATGTTGATTGCCACGAGCGCCGCGCCATGATTGTAGTGCCACGCCAGGTAGGACTCCCAGTCTATCAATGTGCCGGGCATGCCGAGATTAGCCTCGACGCCGCCCCACGGCGGACTGCCGTGCTTTTTGAGCGCATCGTAGAGGGGCTGGAAGTTCTGCTCCAAGGGCCCCACCGGGTAGGTGGACCAACCCGGACGCGACCAGGCGTTGAAGGC
>JBBRKX010000714.1:0-3190 GCA_038231675.1 Chthonomonadales bacterium
ACTTTGATTTCGTGAGGCGACGCGATAACCCCGTCGCAACCCGCTTCATAGGCAAGCCTTGCGAGGTGCGGAACATACTGCGCGGCGGATAAAGGAATCTTCAATTCGTTCTGGAGCATAGAATCGCTGATGCTCGTCAATACCGTCACCGCAAGCACCTTTGGGCGAGGCATTCCCATGGATTCCGCTTCTTTCGCAGCCGTCTCCACTGCCGCGCGCAGCATTGCGGAGCCTCCCGTCGCATGCACCGTGACGCACCATGCCCCCAGTCGCACCACACTGCGCATGGCGCCGGCGACAGTATTGGGTATGTCGTGGAGTTTAGCATCGTAAAATATCCGCTCCGCGCCCAGCGCGCGCAGTCGAGGCACGATCTGTGGCCCCACGGAAGTGATCAGTTCCAGCCCGACCTTAAATACGCCCACATGGCCCTTAAGCTGCTGAACCAGCTTCTCCGCCCTGTCAGCCGTATCTACATCGAGCGCACACACGATCCTGCCTGCAGGGTGCAGTTGAATTTCATCGGCGGATGACGGCACTAGAAGGTCCTCCACAAAATTTTGGTGCGTGGTCGGTACGCATCAGTTCGGCCAAAATTGGTCCCAGGCCTGCCAGAAGGTCTCCGCGCGGGACACGACCACGCGTGAACCAACGATTTCGACACCGGGGCGATTCTTGAATTCGGATGCACGGTCCGGTGTGGCAAGCTCGACGGTAAAGGTAACCGGCCCAGGAAATCGAAGCGGCGACGGCCAGTCACGGCGCGTCAGAGCGCCATAGACACGGCCTTCGATGAGCGCGCAAGCATCCGTCGTCGGAAGATGCCGAGCACTGTAACGGCCTAATCCTGTTTTGACCGAGGCAGTGACGATCTGATCGCCCAGCAGTGCCTGGACTTCCTGACAGGTAGCCAGGTCTCCACTCGCGAAAATACAGGGCGTGCCGAAATCGCCGCAAATGGCGGCTACGATCCCGGACTCGCCCACCACGGTGTCATTGATGCGAGCATTATACCAGCCCTGCGAGGAAACCGTGTGTGAAAGAATTCCATCCGCCGTGCCGGCCATCGCGTGCGCCCCCACAAAAAGCGCCGCATCGCAACCGGCTTCCAGAGGAGCCACATAACGCGCCCAGGGATAGCCGAGAACATATTCGGCGCCGCTTTCCAATTGATCCGGCAGAAGGCTCTTAAAGCTCCAGGCTCCCCCCGCGCCATGGCCATCCACCACCACGATCTCGGTTGCTCCGGCACGTTTACAACCACGCACGGCCGCATTGACTTCCGCAGTGTACAACCGCTGACCTTCCGCGTAACGCGAGGCCCCCCCATTCACCTGCTCCCACACGGAGATTCCCGCAATACCCTCCATGTCGCACCAGAGCATCACGCGCATTCAGGCCTCCTCCGTTAGTATCGTCGATCGGACGGACGCATCAACAGCACCGCAGTTTTCGGTAGGACGATCGTAGCACACCATTCGCCACATCGGTGGCCTTTTCCTATCGCATTCCCGCATTGCTGTCGACTCACGGAATCGAACCTGACAACCACAAAAAAATAAGAGCGAGGAATCGACTGATTCCTCGCTCATGGCACATCTGTTCCGTTTACGTATCTTTGAAATAACGGCCGCCAGCTTAACTGCCGTCGTAAATGCTTCGCGGTGTCTCTTCGGTCTCTTCCGTCTGCCAATTATCACAGTCCAGCCTTTTGCAATGAAGCATTCGGCGACTTGAGCCATTTGCCATTTCTACTGTCGCGATCGCTGCATGCCGGCAAGAGAGGCAAAGTGAGGGCTCTAACAACCGGACAATACGCAGTTTAGTATTTTCGTTTTGCATTTGAAGTATTCCTTTAAACTCTCCAACCCCATCATGCCCGGCTTTTTTGGTGCTTTGCCATGCACGCGCGACTGGATAAAGAGACTCTGTTCTTTAATATAACAACCAGGAAACGAACCGATCGTTGACCCACAATATCGACGCAGTTATCCTCAACGAATTTTTACTATATTGCAAATTGCAAACGTTATGTTTTGAAGACCGATGCGTGTGTTCAGGCTGCCAAAACCGCAGGCATTCTGGGAGTGTAACCCGTCATACGGACCCCCTTGATCTGACACAAAGCCTCATCTTCCGAACTGGCGATCCGAAGGGCGGATCGACTTTGCCAGTGTGCGCTCGCTTCGAGAAGATCGGAACCACCTACAATGTCTATATGGCCCCGATGCGCTTTAAGAGACGCCACGACCGCTTCAACACGAACCAGCCAATTCCTATCCCCCGCCTTAGGCCGAATCGCACGCGCGAAATTTACAATGACGTCGACATGACCAGCACATGCCAGACTATCGATAGTCTGCCTGAGAATTCCCAGGGCTGCTTCACTTAATTCACCGCTCATTTCGACAACGGGGATGCCGCTGAGCAGAAACAACGCAATGTTCTTTTGCAAGTCTGGCGCCATCATGATCTCGCTCCTATGTATTCGCGACTATACTGGATGTACCGATTATCGGCTTGGGCCCAGGCGAACTGGAGGAAACACGAGACTATTGCGGAAAAATATCGCCCACCGGCATGTGTGCCTTTCCGGCCGTAACCTGTGTTTACGGAAGGATGAAGTGCATACCCGATACCTACCTACGGCGATATAATGCTCCTGTCACGATTGACGCCCGCATTCACAAAAAATGTTCCATGAATTCGTGCGTTGCAGGTAAGCTCTCCCTACAACGCCCCGTAAGTATGCCTTTTTCCGTAAATCTCGTAACATCACCGTCACGATCGCGTCAAAGCTGAGTATAAGAACAGGCAGAGGCACAATTCGGATACCACCAGATGCGCCGCTGAGCAGCCATCCGATACTCCCGGAGAACCCGACGCTATGAGACGTCTTTTTCAATTGGGTACCCCATCTCGCCAGAGGACATGGCCTCGGCTACCGCGCGGAGCCGCCAACCGGCCCATGTCGGTGCGCCTCCGCACGAAACGGACTCTTATGCGCCTCACGATCGCTGCCGTGGCGGCCTCCTTGCTCACGGCAATGGGTTCCATGGCCCGCGCGCAGGACTCCCTGCTGACGCCAAAAACCAGCTCGACCGTGATGACCGGCTTTGCGGAAAACCGAGCGGGCGGGCTTCTTGTCTCCCACTTCGATAACAGCAGTGGATTGCAATCCGACGTTCTA
>JBBRKX010000715.1:0-3160 GCA_038231675.1 Chthonomonadales bacterium
CCGAGGTCTGCCTCCGCGCTAAGACTGCCGCCCGCTCTCAAATCGCGCAGGCGGCGCAAGAAGTACAAGCAGCATCGTAAATCTGGCAAGGAGTTTGCTCTTCATTGCTTCCAACCTATCCGCCCGCGCTCGGCTTGTCGCCGTATTGATCCGGCAGCCAGCCGCGCTTCACGCAGTCACGGAAACTCCAGCCTCCACCGCTTTCAGTCTTATAAGTCCAGAAGAACCAGCCTCGAGTGGTTTCATAGGATATAAGCTGCGCGCTTCCATAGGCGCGCAAGGCAGCCGCTTCCTTAAAGCCGGTTGCACCGCGCAGGGACTGCGGGTCGAGCGCGCAGGACCACTCGCCTACGATCCCCGGCAGTTGTTGCTGCATCTTGTCCAGCTGCCGCTTGCGCTCCAACGCGGCAATCTCGACCTGGGCAAAGATGTCGTTCTTTCTGTCCCCGTCCGTGTAGCACTGGTAGAGATGCGTGTCCAGGAGGACGTTGGAATATTCGGGCTCCTGCATAAATTTGTCCCACTCCTGCGGCCGAAACCCATCATGGAGTACTACTGCGGCGCGCTCTTTGCCGACATGCTTCCGCACGCGCTTGTAGCCTTCCTGATAATAGCTCTTCAGCACTTCGAGAGGCACATCCCAGCGCGGTTCGTTCAGCAGTTCAAAGCCGATAAAGTTATCGAACGCTTTGCAGTGGGCTGCAAGGTCGTCCACGACACGCAGGGTATGGGCGATGTTCTCCGGGCTGGTGTGCCAGCCGAGCACGCCGGCCCGGCCGCTGTGGTCCCAGCCGTTCTGGCTGCCCGGCGCGCCATGCAGATCCAGCAGCACCCCGATGCCGTGCGCTTTCGCCGTGCGAAACGCCCAGTCCAGTGATTCCGCTCCCGAGATGAACGGCGGATTTTCCTCCAGCACCCAGTAGCCGACGGGCAGGCGAACGGCATTGAGACCACGGGTGGCCATCCATTTGAAGTCGCCTTCCGTGATCCAGGTTTCCCGATGCTGCTTCAGTCGCGCGGTCGCCTTCTCCTTGCCCAATGTCTGACAGAGGGTGTATTCGTCTTCCGCGGAGGTCCCGGCAAAGACGGCGGGCGCGATCCATTTTTCGAGCACCAGCCAGCTGCCCAGATTGACGCCGCGCCAGGTGTCGGTGGGCTTCGCGATCGGAGCCGACCCGGCCTTCTCCTGGGAGTCTTTGACCTGTGCCAGAGCCGTTGGCGCGCCATAAAAGGAGGCCGCTCCTGCGAGGAGGGAGCGCTGCATAAAATCGCGTCTATTCATAGGTGGATATCCGATATTTCCTCTGTTCAGCAATCGGACGGGCCGAGTTTCCATCCCGTGGCTGCCGCCCACGCTTCCGCCCCCCCGATAATGATGTCGCACACCGGGTCTTTGACGTCATAGTAGGCCTCTTGATGGCCCATTTGGTGGGCGACAAGTCCCTGTTTCACCCGGGCATACGCCTCCGCCATCTCCAGATGCGCGCGCAGATAATCGCGGAAGAGGATAGGGTAGCGCTGATTGGCGCGGCCCTGAATCCGCACATGCACGTTCACTGCCTGCGTCGGATCATTCGGTCCGAAGACCCATTTCGTCCATTCGGCGATATCCGTGATATTCCCCGGCGGAATATGGTCCTGCGTGAGATGTGCGGCCCGTTTGTATCCTGCCTGCCGGAGAGCTTCCTCGACTGCCGGCGTAAGGCTCTCAACCGTGATCTGGATATCGATGCGGTCTTTGGCGGCCAGGCCGGGGACCGCCGTCGAACCGATATGATCTATCCGCAGCGCAAGCGCGCCCAACGCCTGACGCAGGGTTCCACCCAGCGCTTCAAACTCCTCGCGCCAGACCGGTTTATAGGGCACTATGGTAATCATGACGACAGGTGTCTCCTTTAATTTATGAGGATTTCAAACCGGAGGGATTCCAGCGGCTCTTGCTGAACCATCCTTCATATTACTGCAAGCCTCCCTTTGCTACTTGCGTGCCAGAGGAAATCCGGAGACATTATGACTGAGAATCGTTCGTCACGCGCGGCCATCGTCACTCTCTCGCTTGCCGCCGCAGTTTCGGCTCTGTTGCTGACGCCCACGGCAGGGCGGGCGGAACAGTTTGTCCTGTTCGATGTCCCCTTTACATTCACCAACAAGGATGCGGATACCTCGACGCCGAAGCGGGAAGTGGTGGCAAGCAAGTCCCACGACGAACCGTTTGAGAAAGGTACTCTTCCTTTTGCTATTGGTCGAAAGGCAGTTGGAAAATTCAGTCTCTAACGCATCGTGGGGAAGCATGTTGCGTGCTCAAAAGCGGCGCGGCGATGCGTATGGATGGGCAGCACTGGGTGGAGCCGTCCTGAGTAAGCGGCGCAAACTGATCGTACAAAACCGAACAAACTGTTTCGCGGAGAGGGAAGGACAAGCCGTGCCGATTTATCGGCTGCGGTAATCGACAAGATGTGACCACTCTATCGTTATCAAGTTTTTTGGCCCGTATGCGGCAACTGCGTTCACACAAGCCTCAGCGTGACGATGTCGTCTATCCCCTGGGCCGGTATGGGGAAAGTGACGACCACCCTTGCGCCACCTTCATGCTGATTTTCAAATCGAATCTGTCCCTGCAAATCTATGCGAACGATGTGATCCACCAGAGCAAGCCCGAGGTTGGCGTCGCTGGCCGGATCGAACGATTCCTTGAAACCCGGTCCATTGTCGCACACCTGAAGGGTTGCCACGCCTTGATCCATCATGAGCGTTACTGTCACATTGCCGAGGCTGTGCTTCAAGGAATTGGTGCAGAGCTCATTTGTCAGCAACGCCAGCGCCGCCGCCTGCTTGCCACCCAGGCGCACCGGAGTGACCCGATAGTTTCGAAGCCGCTCGCCTGTTGTGCTTTGCAGTAAGACCAGCAACTTCTCCAGCACCACGCCGGCCGGCACCGTGTCTTCCTGGCCTTCGCTGGTGAGCGCCTGGGTGAGCAGTTCATGTACTTCCGTCAGCGAACGCACATAGGCGACGATCTGTTCGACATTCTCCGCGGGAAGCGCGCCTTCATGTTCCGCCGACTGGAGTTCCATCAGGGCCGCGACCATATGCAGGTTGTTCTTGGTGCGGTGCAGCCCATCGAAGATGCCCCGCTTCAGGCGGGCATTCAACGCTTCGA
>JBBRKX010000716.1:0-3139 GCA_038231675.1 Chthonomonadales bacterium
AGCGAAGTACGAAAAGTCAGCCAATGAAGACGGGTTACGACGCGGCGTGACGCAGGAACAATTGAAGAACCCGTGGGAATATCGGACTGCGGATTTCAAGGACACCAAAGCGTTTGTCGCAAAAGTACAGCAGGCGAAAGATCCCCTCTCGCAGTACTTGCAGGGCAAGTTGCCCACCGGCCACTTGAAGACCGCAGCAGCTGGAAACGTCCCCAATAACGATGGTGGGGCAGACATGAACCTGGCCTCGGATCTGACGGCCGCTCTGAAACAGGGACAGATCTACACCCCGGCGCGGTTCGCAGGCGTGACCCTGCTGCCGGAAGTGAAAGAAAAGGCCTCGACTACGACAAACCCCGCCGACCTCCCGGCCGTCAACCGTTCGTTATTGGACGCTGCGTACTCCGACGACCTCCGCGGAGCTTCGGACCCCGAAAGGCTTCCGGAGGAGTCCCTCGCTGAAGGCGGGCGGCTTGCGATACGACAGGTAGTCATTCTGCCGGTAATTCTGGTCTTTATTTTCTTAGGGATCTATTTCTACGATAAGTCGCGGGGCGGCTATCGCAAAGAGATCCTCGTACAAGAACAGACCGAGGGGGTATAGCTTCCGTTTGCTCCCTTTATGAAGTGGCGCATCCGCACGGTTGTACACATGACAAAGCCGGTAGGCTCCAGCGAGCCCACCGGCTTTGTTTCTCTTTCTTCTGGTAACACGGGAGTGGATACATCGGGGCGGCGGCAAAGCGATGCATGATCAGCTCGCCGAAGTATATTGTGAGCAGGCGATCCAGTATGGAATTGCCTTCGGTACGGATAGCCTTGAGGGAATAAACGCTAAAACTTGTCCGTCTCGACTTGTAAGCGAATCTGTCGAAGAATGTGTGCGGCTCGCTCACACGCCTCTTCGCTTCCACTATAGGCGATCGCCCTGCCATTTTGATACGCCTCGAACATGATCAACTCACACTTTTCGAGGTTATACCCGGTGGCCTTCTGGAGTTGACCGGTAACTTCCATTTGTTCATGGTGATCGTCATTGTAAAGAATAACGATGTAAGGGCCGTCGCCCTGAGTCGTTTCATTCTCATGCAAATACGGAACAGTGCGCTCGTCTATTCGGGGTTCCGCGATTTCCGACTGGATGGACATTTCTTGGCTCCCTCACCTGGCCCATTGCAAGACCGATATTGGATCCGCAACGTAGCGATTGCGTGCCTAGAGTATATTCCCATGGATGTACTATGTCAATACCAGGATGCGCCCAGGTCACAGAGAGTATATTTTCAGCTTCTTTTCGTTTCGATCAGGCATACACTTGCATCAATCTACGCTCTTATTGTATTATAATGTTCATAGATCACAGCCGACGCGGCTAGTTCTCCTAGCATGGTCTGATCTCCCTCATATTTCCGCCGGTGGCGCAGAAGCCGCAAATCCGTCGCATTAAGGTGGTTGCTCGAATGTCAATGGCGCCCGACGCGGTTCCCAGTCTTGCACAGCCGAAAGCTGTAACATGGCGATCTGTTTTATTGTGCCTGATCCTTCTTCCCATCAATGCCTACTGGGTCGTGCAGATGGAGGTCATCCGTTACTCCGCACATCCCACGACGATCTCCTTGCTCTTCAACACCATCTTCATTTTGCTGGTCCTCACGCTTATCAATCGCCTCGTAATGCGCTGGGCTCCACGCGCTGCGTTCCAACGTGGTGAGCTGCTCCTTGTCTACTCTATCCTGTGTATCGGTTCCTGTGTCTCCGGACACGACATGCTCCAGGTGTTTGTCCCCATGCTCAGTTGGGTGCCGAAACATGCCGATGCGAGCAACGGCTGGACCACCTTGATCCTTCCACATCTGCGCTCGCACCTGTTCATCTCGGATGAGAGCATCTATAAGAGTTACTATCTCGGCAACGACAGCATCTGGCACTGGCGGTATGTCGTCGCCTGGCTTCCCATCACGATCGCGTGGACCATTTTCGTTACCACGCTGTTGTTCGTGATGCTGTGCATCAATTCCATCCTGCGAAAGCAGTGGACCGATAATGAACGCCTGACGTACCCGATCGTTCAACTCCCGCTTCAAATCACAAGCGAGCAGGCATTCGAGCCGGCCGGCCTTTTCCGCAACCGACTGTTCTGGGGTGGCTTTGTGATCGCCGGTTTGATCGACATGATCAACAGCCTGAACTACTATTATCCCTCGATTCCAACGGTTCTCACACCAGGGTTTGGCCAGTCTTATATCGATCTCGCACAATATTTCACCACAAAGCCCTGGAACGCGCTGGGATGGACCCCGCTTTCCTTCTATCCCTTTATGATCGGGCTGGGCATGTTGATGCCGCTCGACTTCCTTTTTTCCGCGTTTTTCTTCTACTGGTTCTGGAAGCTTGAAAAGGTTCTCGCCGTCGTATTGGCTTACGATCAAGATCCCCGATTTCCTTACACGGAAAACCAGGCGTTTGGAGCCTATATCGCCTTCTGCCTTTACTCCGTCTTTATCAGCCGCCATTATCTTATGGCCGTTCTCAGCAGGGCGCTCGGACGCCCCTCTACGCTGGATGATAGTCGTGAACCAATGACTTATCGCGGCGCGGTATTAGGGATACTGGGAGGTATGACGGCCCTCATTGCCTTTTCCGCGTACCTTGGCATGACATGGTGGATCGGGATCTTCTTTTTCCTCATGTACTTCGCGCTGGCCCTTGCAATTACGCGCATGCGCGCGGAGCTTGGCACACCAATTCATGACCTGCACTTCACAGGCCCGGAACAGATCATGACTCGGGTTTGGGGAAGCCGCTCGTTTAGCGCGGACAACCTGACGGTTTTTGCGTTGTTCTTCTGGTTTAACCGCGCCTATCGATCGCATCCAATGCCCCACCAATTGGAAGCCTTTAAGCTCGCAGAGCAAACAAAAACCGAATACCGCAAATGGACTCGCGCCCTCCTCGTTCTCGGAGGTATCTCGGTCTTTATCGCGATGTGGGCCATTCTGGAACTCATGTACTCCTATGGCGCGGAAGGAAAATCGAGGATTACATTCGGCGCGGAATCCTTTAACCAACTTAACTCCTGGCTCAAGTCTCCACAGGTAGGCAAATTTCAGGAGGGGCTCGCCATCGCAGTTGGGTTCGG
>JBBRKX010000717.1:0-3130 GCA_038231675.1 Chthonomonadales bacterium
AGGGGCGATAGGCCACGAGGAAGTAACGCTGGTGCGCGCCTCGGGCCTGTCTACACTGCATCAAGATACCCTTCTGCGTCCGGCACGTGAAGAGGACCATGGGCGCTTTGAGGAGCTGCTCCGGGCCTCGCAAGGAAGTACAAAGAACAAAGCGCCGGATGCCGCCACAGTTCCCTCGACGCCCTTGCCGACAAAGCCGCCGGAACCGGATAGCGCTGCGCCATAAGCCGGCGCATAGGAACGGGAGAAATCGTGTCTCTGTGGAATCGATGGTTTGAACGAAAGTCGAAAACAATGGAAGGCGTAACGCCCCTGCACACGCCTACCGATACAAGGCAACAGGCCGTGGACGCGTTGTTGGATCGTTACAACAAGATCCGTGGAACTAAAAACACCCAGCTTCCCGCCCCCTTTGTCGATTGGCTCGCGCTGAATGAATTCTGGCCCGTTTTGGAAGATCCTTCGGCCGGATTCCAGGCGGGCCAGGCGATTTCGCACGCCTATTTCGTCTCTCGTCTGAGCATTTTTCTCTCCATGAACATAGCGAAGTTTCGTGATGCACCGATCTCCGGAGCCTTGCCGGCACTTGCTCTCGGGGTATCGATGGTCGTCGAAGCGCACGCCTCGGAACTTCACCCCTTCTTGTGCGATCTACTTATTCTTACGGAAGAAAACCGCTTACGGGATCGTGAACCGAGGCTGACGGGCTCTACATCGGCCCTGAGAGTGGCGTTGACGGAAGCGCTCATCGGCCTGCCGCCGGAGGAGATACCGGAGTTCTGGAGCCGATTGGTCGATGCGAAGACCTCGGAGGAATTCTGCGCGGTGGCCAGACAGATGCGAAACAGAAATGCGACGCCTTTTCTGCTGGAGGCGCTTCCGAAATTGCCCATCGATCGCCAGAGCGATGTGATCGGAGCGCTTGCCCACCTGGAGGACTCGCGTGCGGTTCCCGCATTGCGTGGGATCGCCGCCGATGGCGAAAGTCTGCTCGCCCCCATCGCGGCAAACGCGGTGAAGCGCATTCTAAGTCACAGCAAAGACGACGGAGCGGTGCTGTTGCGCGCCACCGATTCCCGACATGCCGGTAACGCGGGCGAGACCCTCTTGCGACCGGCTTCGGATGCTACGCGAACCGAAACACAATCCGATGTGCTGCTGCGGCCCGGTCCCCCGATAGACCACAAATAAAACGCCCGATCCATTGCGTCCGTCGTACGTGCAATGCCTCCAGCGTCACTGCGCATCGTTGGGCGGGCCGACGATAAGGACTTCGCCGGCCCAATGCCGCACAAGCGCTGCCAGCGAACACGAGCGTTGCCCGAAGCTGGGATCGGCATAATTTCGAGGGTGAGACTCATGTTTCGGAACTGAGCGAATGCACGGATCACCCGCCACACGGCAACCAACTCTATGGACTGTGTGCGGAAGCCCCGGTGCTTGCAACCTTCTTCTTTTTCGCTTGTTCGTCGAGACTTTGAACCCATGATTTGAATTGGTCCACGACAACGCCCCATGCGTGACCGCTTCCGATCCGCCCCGTGGAAGGCATATACTGCAGCTCGTGATGCGCCTTCGCTTTGCCAATCACGACGATCTTGTAACTGGCGAGCGCGAGTGGGCCCGCGTTCTTGCAGTGCGTGGTCTTCTTCAGAAGCCGGAAATAGTCATGCTTCGATTCCGCATTGAGCACCGCAACGGGCGTTTTCGACCAGACGCCCCGCAGCCCGCGCTTAAAGAGGCGTACTTCCGTTGCGCTCTCAAGAAGTTGCGTCACCGGCGTTTGCACCGTCTTCTTGCCGTCGGACAAAGCCATGATTTGATCGAATTCTCCGCCTATGATCGCTCCATTCTGAGCATCGACATACATAATGTAGGTGTTGGTGTCAGGAGAACCATCATCAAAGCGGGTGGTGGGGACCGAGAGAGCGTATACATAGGCGGCCCGCGCGACTCCCGTCTGGTAGACAACCTCGGCGCCCGTGTGCATGACCTGCCAGTAGTTGCTCGGTTGTACGATGGATATATCCACACTCGCCAGCACCGCGTTTTGTATTCCCTGACTTACGATCATCGCATTCACCACGCTGTCCGCCTGAGAGCGATCGAGCGTCACTGCCGTCGATAGCGGATTGGGGATACCGAATGCTACGGAGAAGCCCATAAACTGTCCAGATTCCGCTTGAACGTCGACGTTGATACACGCATCGTAAAACGGGATGCCCTGATATGTGCGGCGCCAGACGAGGAACCAGGAATGTGCTGCGGCGGACGGCGGACGGTCGTATTGCTGAAGGGTAACGCCTTCGAAGACGAGGTCCGTTGTCCATCCTGCGGACTGCAAGACCGCAGCAGCGGTAGACATTGCGGCCTGCTGAGTGATAGCCTGCCCTGCGGGCTGATTGTAGAGATTGGTCCATAGCACTCGGTTTTCAAAATTGGAATAACCTACGACTTTGCCGGATACGTCATCTAATCGGACTTCCGCCTCGTTAAAGGTTACCTGCCACACGGGCAGGTAGTAGCCGTTGAACGCACCGCCGGGATTGAGGGTCCCCGTTTCGTCAGGAACCAGATAAACCACCGTAGGGGTGCCGGTAACCGTAGTCCCTATCGCCGTACAGAAATTGGAAGCAATCTGGATGGCCTGATTCGGGTTGAGATTTGGGTCTGCCATTGCTGCAACTGAAAAGATGGTAAACAGGACAAGCACAAAGAGCTTGATGATCATTTCGTTGCCTTCCGGACCAATTTTACATCGAAGTCGACGTTGCGGTATATTCACATCATCATCGTAACTATAGAGGAGCGCACCCTCTCGCCGCCTCTCATTGCGCTATCTGACCAGGAAGCGCTACGCCGAAGATGGCTCTGCCGCAAGAGCGGCAAAGGCATCGGGATATGCAACGTCCGTTGGCTACAGCATCAGTACGTGGAGATCGCCGTTACGCCCGGCGCGGTGCCGGCCGTCTTTTGTGCGATGGGTTCGAAATGCACGGTTTTCGTTGCCGGCAAGTACGTCAGATGATACGGCATCAGCTTTTCGGCAAGTTCAAGGGGCACATACGGCTGGCTAAGCACCAAGGTTGGACTGTGCTTTAGGGTCTGCTTGCCGCCATCAAGCGTATAT
>JBBRKX010000718.1:0-3126 GCA_038231675.1 Chthonomonadales bacterium
GGAACTAAGCCAGGACCGCGGCGTCCCGGATCCATTCAAACATATCACCACGTCTGGCACGCGAATTCGGTATCATGATGGACAACATCTGGTTGCACCTTCATGGGATTTCGAGCCAGAGGAGAGCGCACTTTCTCAAGTGCCAAAAATGTTCCGTGAGCCTGAAGAATTCCGTAAGGTGCTCTCGACCGCGACGCGCTATCATGTCCTCGATGTAGGACCGAGAGCCCCGGTCAAGTTGCCGCAGCCCATGAAGCCCGCCGTGCTGCCAGGCGCCGATGGAGAGGATCTCGTGCCGCTCCTCTACAGCCTTCGCGAAGGGGATAAGCCTCGGTTCGACGCCATAATCGACTCCCTGCACGTCGCATTCCCCACCTTTGAGACTCTTAACTTTCCCCCTGTTGCCGCCGGCACCCTGGCAATGACATGGAATGACAAATGCTTCGATAAGCCGCTCTACATGAACGAGCTATCCGAGGGTACCTTGCGATTCTTGTGGCTGGTGTCGCTATTGCAAAGTCCCTCCCTGTCGACAATCACCATGATCGACGAGCCAGAAGTAAGCTTGCATCCCGAGTTGCTGAGTCTGCTTACGGATTTGATGCGCGAAGCTTCCGCTCGAACCCAGTTGATAGTGGCGACACACTCGGATCGCCTCATCCGTTTCCTGGAGCCAAAGGAAGTCGTGGTCATGGATACTGCGGACGATGGACTGACCACTGCTACATGGGCTGATCAAATGGACATTGAGAAGTGGCTAGCAGACTACACCTTGGACGAGGTCTGGCGCATGGGCCGCATGGGCGGACGTGCATGAAGATCACGATCCTGGTTGAGGGCAAGACCGAGGTGGCGTTTAAGCCGATTCTGCGAATATTCCTGGAGAATCACTTAGGACAAAACATGCCTAAGCTTGACTTCTTCCCATATGATGGGCGAATCCCTAAAGGTGATGAGTTGAAAAGGAAAGTGGAGACGTTGCTACGCGGTGCTTCCCCTTCG
The DNA here is from genome assembly GCA_038231675.1 of Chthonomonadales bacterium. Classification (GTDB taxonomy): domain Bacteria; phylum Armatimonadota; class Chthonomonadetes; order Chthonomonadales; family Chthonomonadaceae; genus JBBRKX01. The sequence continues at coordinate 1,003 of JBBRKX010000718.1, forward strand.
GATCATGTAATCGCCTTAACAGATGTGTACACGGGAACACCGGACTTCTCCGACGCCGAAGACGCCAAAACGAAGATGCGCGACTGGGTCGGAAAGGAAACGCGCTTTAGCCCTCATGTCGCGTTGCACGACTTTGAAGCATGGCTGTTGCCTTATTGGCCGGATATTCAGCGCCTCGCGAAACACAATAAGAGCGCGCCCGCACCAAATCCTGAAACGGTTAACCACGCTAAGCCGCCTGCCTATCATATTAAAGAGGTGTTCGCTGCCGGGGCGTCGTCGCGCCACTACTCTAAAGTTCGTGACGCTGCAAGGATCCTAAAAGACAAGGAGCTTGGAGTCGCCATTTCAAAGTGCGCCGAGCTAAAGGCCTTTGTAAACACGATCATCAGGCTGTCTGGAGGAACGGAGATAATTTGAGCCTTCGCACCTACGCCATGGAACCTGTTGCCGCATCCGAACGCTTTGCGGCGCTGGACATCCTCCGCGGTCTGGCGCTGATGGGCGTGCTCCTGGTCAATCTGGAGAGCGACTTTCGCGTATCGCTTGCCAGGCACATTCTTGTCTTTCACACGGACCCTAATCGGCTTGATTGCGCCATGGATGTCGCTGTCGCCGGGCTGCTTGAGTTCAAAGCGATCACGATCTTCTCGCTTCTCTTCGGGGCCGGCAGCGCCATCTTTGCCGAACGCGCTGCAATGCGCGGCATGAATGCAACCCGATTTCTCGCGCGGCGTTATCTGTTTCTCCTGCTCATCGGGCTCTGTCACCTTCTCCTGATCTGGAACGGAGATATCCTGACCCTTTATGCGGTTTGCGGGGCTCTGCTCCTACCGATCCTGCGCATGAAAACGCCCGTGCTGGGGGGCTTCGGCATTGCGCTCGTTTGCCTGTCGTTCCTGATCTCCTGGGACTTCCTCTGGCCGACCGATGCTGTATTGCACAGGCTGGCGTTCGAGGCGGATTCTATATACGCAACTGGCAGCTTTAAGAGCGTCCTGGCATTCCATTGGCACGAGACCCGGCAGTTCATCTTACCACTCCTCAGTATGACCGTGCTGAGAACCTGGGGTCTGATGACACTCGGCGCGGCCGCATGGCGGGCCGGTGTATTTCGGGATCCGCACCGGCATGGCGATCTGCTCCGGACCGTTGCCATTCTGGGTGGCTCGATCGGCGTATGGACGACGTTCCAGTCGGTCACGGCTTCCTCGACCGGACATCCCGCTCCCTATGCCCCCCTGCTTCTGGAGGCCGGATCTTACGTGCCCCTCGCGCTGGCGTATACAGCCATTATTTTGCTGCTCCTCCAATCGCCGATCATCAGGAGGCGCGCCACTCTATTTCAGGCCGCCGGTCAGATGGCGTTAACGAACTACCTCATGCAATCGGTCGTGCTCAGTCTTCTGTTCTATGGTTACGGCCTGGGTCTTAGCGGGCGGCTTGGTTCCGCATCTGCGGTGTTGATCGGCATTGCGCTCTATGTGATTCAGTTGGGATATAGCGTGTGGTGGCTGCGGCGTTATCATTTTGGTCCCGTGGAGTGGCTCTGGCGCACCCTCACTTACGGTCGCAGGCAACCTATGCGACGGGGGTAAGCCATGGCGATGGTCCTGGAGGCGCTTCCTGCAGCATTGGCCCTCGCTATACAGGACACACTGCCCTTCACTGTGTCAATGCAATGCCGGAAGGCAGCCAGAAAATGCTCCAGTTCCTTGTGAATCAGGGTGCGACGGTGAGCGCTTCAGTGTTCCTGGCTGCCGTGAAGTCGGGAAGTATCGCTACCATCGAATACCTCCTGCGAGCCGGGGCCAGAATCGATTCTCAAGATGAGTATGGAAATGGCGCTGTGATCTATACCGCCTGTATGCGTCGTATCTTCATAGGCGAAAGTATGCCCGCACTTCCTGAAGAGCAGTCTGATTCTCCAGACAGGTTTGTGGCCTGTCTGCTCTACTTTGGGAGGAGTCCGTCCGACTGCCGCCGAATCAAGCCTCCACCTATGTGCATAGGGATTCGCACCATGATGTGCCTGCGGGTCGAGGCGCTTCGAAACCACGAACGCTTGCCTGCCAGACACGGCGATTCTGTGGGAGGTGCTGTTATGAAGCCGTTTTCTGCTCC
>JBBRKX010000719.1:0-3111 GCA_038231675.1 Chthonomonadales bacterium
CCACCCCGCTCCAATATGAGGCGAATCCGCGCTTCGTTTTCGAACGCATGTTTCGGGGCCGACAGCCCGTGGTCCCCAACTGGCGGCGGCGCGCCAACGCTCCTGCACCGCCTGCTCCCAGGCCCGGTGGAACGCCCACCGGAGAACAGAGCGTGATGGACCTGGTGCAGGAACAGGCGCGGGCCCTGAGACGGCAGCTTGGCCGCGCCGATCAGGACAAACTGGACGGCTATCTGTATTCCGTACGTTCCGTCGAAACGCGCCTGACGCGCCTGGAAGCGCGTTTGCAGCAGGAACGACTGGACGCGCTGCATCCAGGCCCATCTCAACTCGTCATGCCGCATCTTTATCCGGATGGTGTTCCCTTCTGGCGCGTGCAGTCCGAAATCGATCATGATCCCGACAAGCATGGCGAGTACATCGACATCATGGCGGATCTGATGGTGCTCGCCTTCCAGACCGACACCACGCGGGTCGCGGTCTTCTCCGTAGGCAGCGACGACGCCCATTTTCCGGGGGTGGTGACCGTGGGATATGAGACCCATTGCCACACCCTGGAGCACAACGGCAACGCCGCACGCGTGGACGACGCCGACCCGATCGCGCGTGAGGCCTGCCGCCAGATCCACGCCTGGTACACGGGACTGTTCGCCCGGATGATGCAAAAAATGAAAGCTATCGACGAGGGAGGTTCAAGCCTCCTCGACAACTCCATGCTGCTCTTTACCTCCTACATGGCGGACGGCGGGCACGGGACGCACGACTATCCCGTGATGCTTGCCGGCAAGGCGGGCGGCTCCCTGAAGACCGGCCGGCACATCGCCCTTCCCGAGGACACGCCCATGGCGAGCCTGTACATGGAGATGCTGGATCGCATGGGAGTTAAGACAGAATCGTTCGGCAACAGCAGGACTTCCAAAAACGCGACCCCGGACGGTCGCCTGCATGGGTTGGCATAAGCCGATGCGCAACGCGGAAACGAAACCGACCGCTCCCTTCCGCTTCCTAGCGGTGGGGCACAACGGTCTTCGGCTGACCTCCGTTGACGGCTCCCAGTGGAGTGTCTCCGCCCAGGGCAAAGAGGGGGAGATCTACTGCTGCGTCCGTTTTGGGAACGGCGTCTGGAACGTGGCCGGAGCGTATGGCGGCAGCAATATTTTTGCGGCGACGCGCGAGGGCGTGCAATGGGAGACCCAGTCGCGCGACGCAAAGTACTCCTTCTTTGTCAAGGGGCTTGGTTTCGGCAAGGGGAACTTCGTGGCGCTGGGCCCTCTGTCGGATGATCGGGGCTTCGCTCTGCTTTCCCCGGACGGAGTCACGTGGAGCAAGGATTATCCCTTTCAGGGATCGCTGACGCTCCGTCGCCTGGTGTTCGGCGCGGACCGATTTGTGGCGGTGGGGGACAAAGGCCGAAAATCATTCTCCCCCGATGGCATCACATGGGCGGATGTCCCCAATACCAGGCCGATCGACACCCTCATCGACCTTACCTATGGCAACGGTCTATTTGTCGGCGGCGGTCTGCATGGTTCGCGGATGACCAGCCCGGACGGCAAGACCTGGTCGGCGCGGCAGATCGGCGAAGAGGGCGAGCATATCAATTCGATGCTCTGGGCAAAAGATCGGTTCGTCGGCGTGGGCCTGGGGGGCACGTACTTCTCCGCCGACGGCAGGAAGTGGGATCGACAGCCGAATACGGACGCCCCGCTGACCGCGACATACGGAAACGGTTTGTTTGTAGGCGCTTCGTGGAAGGGCAGGTTGCTGCTTTCCAAAGACGCGATCACCTGGAAAGAGGTTTACAAAAGCGACCACCATATCGAAGCGGTCGCATACGGCGGTCCGGCGTAGCGCGGAATATGCGTGTCACCCCACGGCCGATTGTACGCGGCGTTCCAGAACCCCGGCGCGCATTGAAAGCCGGCTATTCGCGTGCGGAGGCCACTATGGTGACAGAATCGCCCACCGAAATGGCCCCGCCTTCCACCACGCGGGCCATCATGCCAAGTCTGCCCGCCGCCTCCTGACGCAATTTGCCCTGGTGTCGCTCGAACTTCCCGCATCCCGTCCGAGGCTCCGTCAGTTCCACACAGGCTGTGTCGCCAATTTTCAAACAAGTCCCCACGGGCAGCGCATCGATCTGGACGTCCGCCAGAATCAACTGCTCGCCCATCCGGCCCGGATGGGTTTGGAAGCCTTCGTCCGCCAGTTCCCGCAGAGTGTCCGCAGCCATGATGTTTAGCTGGCGGCCGCCTGTGCTCCCCTTCGCGTCTCCATCGATGCCGTACCCGACCACCAGCACGGCCTGCTTCAGTGGAACGCGCAGATACGTTTCTTCCGTTGGCTCCGCGTTCTCGGGCTTGTATACGATGCTCATCAGTTCGCTCATGGGGCACTCCTCTACTCCAAATCGATTGCGGGCCAGGAAAAGGACCCCGGCCCGCATCCGGTAACCACGGGGCCTCCATCTTTACGAGAGGCAACCGAGTTATGGCCGCTTTACGTGCGGCAAGACGGATCAGACGTTGTGACCGTGATCGTGATCGGCGTTCTGATAATGCAGGGCGATCAGGTCCGCGCCAAAATCGCCGTTGAAATCGCGCCAGACCGTATGAATGTGGTTTGCGTCATTCTGGGTATTGTCGTATTCGATGAGGAATGTCGAGCCTTGAATGCGATAATAGTGCGGCTGGCCCTTTTCCAGTCCGCCCATCCATGCAAACTTGACGCCTTCCAGGCCGGCCTTGCGGACCGCTTCGAGGCGCTTGTTCGCGATCTCGGCGACCTGTACATGCGCGTATTCCTGCAGCAGGCTGAGAAATAACCCCTGTTGCGCAGGGGTCAATTTGCTGTAGGGGATGCCCTTGTCCTCGAGCGCGACGGCTTTACGGCTTGCGACGGAAAGGATATCTCCAGGCGCTGTTTCACTGATGACGGCCTCATCACGCTGCGCGGAACTGAGAGATTTGACAAGCGATCGTCCCAGATCCTCTTCCGCCGCCAGCACGCGTTTGCCTTTCTGGGGGCCGGAGCGCACTTCGCCGGGATTGCTGCCCAGGAACTGCGGGCTGCTTGCGATGACCTTGCCTTTGATCATGGTCCAGTGCAGGG
>JBBRKX010000720.1:0-3088 GCA_038231675.1 Chthonomonadales bacterium
ATGGGTTGTACCTGGGGGACGTGGATTCGAACCACGGTTAACGCCTCCAAAGGGCGCTGTTCTGCCACTGAACTATCCCCCATCGCGCATCGACGCCGATGGATTATACTCCGCTCACATGCGGGCTGTCAAGGTAAAGGAGAAGGGCCCGACGTCAGTAATGAAGCACGCGCGGGCGATGTTTCTTCTTGTGACGGAGGTCTGCCAGCGTATCCTTCAGGGATTTGCCTTTGACAAGTGGCAAGAGCGGCTCCGAATTCGCGGTGAGCCTCGTGGATCCGGCGGGCGGCGTGTAATGAAACGTTAGCGGGGTAAACGTGGGCGGCGTCTTGAGAACGTTGTCATAAACCACCTTGGTAATTTGAGGGGCGTCCGCCGGGGCGGAGCCATTCGTGCCGGGAACCGGAGCCGTAGGCCGCAACAGTCCGTCCAGCGGGTCGCCAACGGCGATCGGATCGGTGCGAGGCAAACGTGTGGTGGCTTCATGCGCGAGCCTATGCAGAAGGTGGTCTTGTAATCCAATGTAAAGGCGTGTCACCGACACCTGCGTATCCGAGGTGCTGCGGAGCGCCACAACCTCGGTTTGCACGGATTGCACCGAGACGGCGCCTTCATCGTGTACGCTATCCATCTGATCCTTCAGACCGGCAAAAGGATCGATGCCCATGAGCATGGAAAGCTCCAGGTTCACCGCTCGAAAGTGATGCAATCGATCGAAGTCGCGGATATGCGCGGGGGCGTCTTCCTGCGTGTAGGTATGGGCATCCGAATCATAAGACCAGAAGAATTTACCGTCGCAGATCCATCGCAGAGACGATGCCGGTTGACCGACCGGGCCGGGAGATTTCATTTCGATGGAGAGGTGGTTCGGCCGATCGAACTGGAGGGTGACGGTGACTTTCTCTCGCTCCACGCCCTGTTCCGTATCGGATGTCTGAGGCGGGGCCTTAGGGGAGGCAACCGTCCCGTCCCCATTCGGCGCGGCCACGGACTCTGCCTGTTCGAAAACGGTCTCCTGGTCCAGCGCGGGCAGCTTACGATACGCGTCGACCATCTCTGCGAGCAGGCGGATTGCGCGCGGGTCGAAAGCATCCCCGGCGGCTGCTTTGTCGGCCGCGCTGTTGCGTACGCTATCGCCGGAGGTACTTGCCGGGGAAGCTCCAAACGCCGGACAGCCGAATATGCATAGCGAAGCGACGACGGCTACCCGAAGATAGACCGAACGGGACCCCCGCGAAAATAAATGAACCTGATGTACGGACATCGTTTCTCGGGTAAGGCAACGGAGTTGCTCGGCGAGTTATCGCTGCGCCGTCGCCTTTTTAGCGGTCGTATCCGAAGCGTTTTCTTTCGCGCCAGCCGGCGGGGTAAAGGTGAAATCACTCGCATTCAAGCGCGGGTTCAGTTCTACCGTAGAGTAGATCGACTCTACCGTGGAAGGCTTTTCCGGATCCAGGAAGGGGCTGGATTGCCCGGGGTCCGGCGTAATATTCAGAGTAAAACCACGCACCAGATGATCTTTAGGATCCAGGCGGTACCGCAGCACACGCGCGGCATTCTCCTGCTGGATATCGAGCTTCAATACGTCTACGTTTCCCTGCGCCCCGGATTCATAGGATGCGGCATATTTTACCAGCGCGTCCTTCTCCAGTTCGGCGATCGGATCCGTTTCTCGCAACAACGTTAGAAACTCCGGCCCTCGCAGCGAACCCGGAAGGACGAGCGTATCCAGCTTAGCAGGGGCTTTCACGCGCTGAAAAGCGTTTTTGGCGCTATTGTACAGGACAAGAGTTTTGCCGTCACAGGCATAGGTGAGATGCCATCGCCCCGAAGTCGTTATTCCAGGATAATCCACGTTGAGATAAAAGCGGTTGGGTTTTTGAAAGCGAAAGTCGATGCGGATCTGAGTCGCATCTTCCCGAGTTTTGGCCCATTGAGTCTGGACGACCTGTTCCCGATAAGAGTGCAGGTCGCGGTAACCGCGCACCATCTTCTCGCGCAGAGCGCTGGAAGCCGGATCGCGTGGCACACCGGTGGAGGCCGGAGGAGCGGTTTCATCCGCGCGCAAAGGGGTTTGCCCTGTGAGGATCAGGCACAGTGCCCCGGCAGGCAAAAGCAGCCGAGTGGAAATATTCATAAAAACACTCCTGGCAATATCCAACAGGCGTCATAGGCCCTCAGGGCGCCCAGGGAACGTCCGGAGTATCGGTTCTCCGGTTGGCCACGCGGGCCAGTACGAAAAGCAGGTCGGAAAGCCGATTCAGGTACCGGAGCACATCGGGATTTGGGTCCGGGGTCTCTCCGCCTTCACATGAATCGGCGAGCGTTACACAGCGCCGCTCGGCGCGCCGACAGACCACCCGGGCGAGGTGCAGACTGGCGGCCAGTGGATGACCACCCGGGAGGATAAAGCGTGTCAGCGGAGGAAGTTCCGCTTCATAGCGATCGATGATCGTTTCCAGCACGACGACCTGATCGGCGTCCATGCGCCGAATCGTCCGACCGCCTTTTCGCGTATCTGCCTCCATGGGAGTGGCCAGATCCGCGCCAAGCTGGAACAGATCTTCCTGCAGCCCGGCGATCCGGTCGGATAGATCCGTATCGTGAACGGCAAGCGTCCGCGCGACGCCCAGCATGGCGTTCATCTCATCCACCGTGCCGTACGCTTCAACGCGCAAGTCGTCTTTTCGCACGCGCCGGCCCCCGAACAATCCGGTATCGCCGGAATCTCCTGATCTAGTATATATGCGGGATGTCATGTGGAAACAGACAGCTATTTGGCGCGGAAATAGTCCGCGTTCAACTGGATATAGTGCTCATACTGTTTGGGAACATCGCTGTCAGCAAAAATTGCCGTCACCGGGCACTCCGGCTCACACAAGCCGCAATCGATGCATTCATCCGGATTGATGAACAGCATGTCGTAAGAAGCGCCATCCTGCGTAAGAATACCTTCGTGAATGCAGTCGACCGGACAAACAGCGACACAAGACTTATCTTTTACTCCGATACATGGCTCGGTAATCACATACGCCATCCTGATTAATCCTCCTGGGCAACCAATATACTCGGAACAGTATACCCGAAA
>JBBRKX010000721.1:0-3080 GCA_038231675.1 Chthonomonadales bacterium
CCAGGCGGTTGCGCACGGGGATAGCCGCAACATAGTCGCCTTCCAGACGCTGGCCTACGTAGTCTCGAAAACGCTCGATGAGCAGCCATGTAGCGGTGAGGTGATCGCCTTCAAAGACAAGGCCCACCTCTTGCTTTACCGACTTTCCTCCGCCTCCGGCCATCAACGCGTTCGTCACCGGCGGAAGACCCATCATATTCATATTGCTCATCGACTGCTTCAGGGCGGCGCTGAACGATACATCCCAGAAATCGAGCAAGTTCTGCGTCACCGCAACCGCAGTGCCGGGTAGATCGCGCATGACGATAACGGAAACTTCCCCCACGAAGGGCGCGAAAGGAATACTGTCCGGATGCGTGGCCTTTTGCATATTATACTGAGCGTTTTGAAGGTAAACGCCGTTTTTCAGAGTAGGTCGCAGCGTCATCTGCGCCTCAACCCACGTATGCTCGGGAGGCTCCGTGATCAGAGAGTCTATGTAACGCTGCACGAGCGCGTCATAATCTTTCGGAGATTTCTTATAATCGACGTAGAGACTTCGCAAATTGCAGAGAGTCGGCGTTCCGTTCAAAGACATGACGAAGCCATCGTCGCGATTTTCGAGTTTCGCTCCCGGCACATTGCGACGCACCACCAGCCTCACTGCATCGCGAAATTCCGGAAACGGCATGAGTTTCTTTTGGAACAGAGAGATATTGAAGAGTTTCATTGACGACTCCATGCCGGGTGCGCCATGCGCGCATTCCACCACGTTGTTAAAGATCTGCCGGGCGCGCACATTCATTGTTTGTTGAATTCGCCGCACATGCGGATTTTCCCTGCCGGACTGCGGCATAAAGATCCGAACAAGCATCTTTTGACAATATGCTTCCTATAACCAGGGGAAGGCGAGGATTCGTGGGCCCTTTTACAAACCCGGCAATTATGATATAATGGGCCGTTCGATGCCGCGGAGGAGACTGCTTTCCATTATGAATATTTTTCGTGGCGTGTTAGGGCGTTTTTCCCGAGACATGGGAATCGACCTGGGCACCGCCAACACCCTGGTCCACGTGCGCGGGCGAGGGATTTTGCTGCGTGAGCCTTCCGTTATCGCGATCGACAGAGACACTAAAAAAGTGCTCGCGGTCGGTGAAGAGGCGAAGCGGATGCTGGGCAGGACTCCCGGCAGTATCATTGCCATCCGACCCCTGAAAGATGGCGTGATCGCCGACTTCGACCAGACGGAAAAGATGATTCGCTATTTCATTGAGAAGGTCCACCGGCGCACCATGTTGATGGCGCCTCGCGTTGTCATCGGTGTTCCTTCCGGCGTGACGGAAGTAGAAAAACGCGCGGTAAAAGAGGCGGCCACCAAAGCAGGCGCGAAAGAGGCCTACACCGTCGAAGAGCCCATGGCCGCGGCGATCGGCGCAGGCCTGCCGGTTGGCGAGCCTACGGGCTCGATGATCGTGGATATCGGCGGAGGCACGACCGAAGTCGCCGTCATATCGCTCAGCGGCATTGTCACCGCACGTTCCATTCGCGTGGCGGGGGATGAGATCGATGAAGCGATCATCAATTATGTGCGTCGTCAGTACAATCTGTTCATAGGGGACAGAACGGCCGAAGAGGCTAAATTCGAGGTCGGCTCCGCCTATCCCGTCGGCCCGGAACGTACGATGGAAGTGCGAGGCCGCGACCTTATTTCCGGCCTGCCACGCAGCACAACCATCTCCAGCGGGGAAATCCGTGAAGCGATTCAGGATCCCATCAACTCCATTGTCGAGGCGGTTAAGGTAACTTTGGAGACGACCCCCCCGGAACTTTCCGCCGATATCTATGAGAACGGGATCGTGCTTGCGGGTGGCGGGGCGCTGCTGGAAGGGTTGGATCAACTTCTCATGCGGGAAACCTCCATGCCCGTCCATGTCGCCACCGATCCGCTCTCATGCGTGGTGCTGGGAACAGGGCGTGTCCTGGAAGAGCTCGATAGCAACGCCGCGCTTCGCAAACTGTTGATGAAGTAAGCCGGCGACAATCAAGGAAGCAGACATCACGGAGGATGCGCGCAAAGATACCCTGCAAGGCCGCGCTTGGCGGCGCTCTGGCGCCTTTGGCTATCCACTGCTTTCGGAGAAACGATGAGATCCGAAGGTCCCCCACGCGCCCGGCGATATTATGCGGCTCTGCTATTTATCTTAGCCGGCGTCGCAATCGGCGCCTGGCACAACCACAACGTCGATCGAGGACATTCCGATCCCCTTGCTGCGTCCGTCCGTGAAACGGTAACCCCTGCCGCTCATGCGACAGGAGGCGTGTCGCGCTGGCTCAGCGGTAAGACAAGCTGGATTTTTCATGGTTATGCGCTTACGGATGAAAATCGCGGTTTAAGGCGACAATTGGAAATGCTGCAGGGCGAAAACGCAATCCTGCGAGAATCGAAAATCGATCTGGATCGACTTCGGCAGGATTATGCATTCGTGCATAAATCTCCCACGGCTCTTCTGGCTGCGGATGTCATCGGCAAGCGGCCGGATCCAAAATTCGATACCCTGATTATATCTCGTGGGAGTCGGGACGGAGTCCGGCCGAACAGCGTGGTCGTTACGAGGAACGGGCTGGTGGGCCGTGTTTTTGAGGTGAACCCGAACAGCTCTTCGGTTTTGATGCTGACGGACCAGAACTCGGGCGTGGGGGCACGCGTGCAGCGCGCGAGCTCTCGAGCGACCGGCGTCTGTAAAGGAGACAACTCCCCCCTCCTTGCCCTGGTCTATTTACCGGGCGAAGCAAGCATAAAGCCCGGCGATACGATCGTTACCTCCGGACTGGGCGGAATATTTCCCGCGGGAATTCTTATAGGCACCGTCGACGCGGTAAAGACGGATGAAGGCACGGTCGCCAGGACCGCCCGGGTGCGGCCCCATGTCGATTTCGATCGACTGGAGGAAGTCTACGTGCAGCAATGACGTCGTTTGCTCGGCGTGGGATCGGGATCGTGGTGGCGCTGTATGGCGCGGCGGTCGTTCAATGTGTAATTGCCGAGCCGAAGCAGGTGCGTGGGGCCACGACTGACTTAATAACGGCGAACGCAATTCTTA
>JBBRKX010000722.1:0-3073 GCA_038231675.1 Chthonomonadales bacterium
ATAAAGGGCGAAATAGCGCTTCTGTCCCAAGGTGACGATCACCGGCGTGCCCTGCGGGGTCGGCAAATAAGAGGGGAGGGGAAGCGAAGCGCCCATCTGTCTTCCGTTCAGCACAAACGCGACGTCGCTTCCCAATGCTTTCTTCAGGCTAAGAGCCACGTTGGCATCGATCCGGCTGTAGGCGGTCAGCGTCATCTGCACGATGTGGCTGTATCCATCCACAACCGGCACGGAAACGGCCAGCATCAATTGCCCTTTTCGCGTGATGACGCCCTTCCATGGCGTGCCCTGCAGCGCATTGGCCACGCCCTTTTCCCCGGTGCAGTCTGTATGGGCGGCGTGAGTTTCGTCCGTAGCGCCAATCAATTTTCCATCGGCATCCGTCAGCAGCATCGCATCCGCATCGATCTGCCGTGCCCACTCACCCAGCGAATCAGCGACAGTCGCTTCGTCGACGATGTCGGCTTTGTTGGGATTGTAGAGATAGCGCAGCCGAGGCTGCTTGGCCAGTAAGGCGCATTTATCCTTGAATGCCGCACCATGTGCGTCCAGCAGTTGCGCCAGGACGCTCCCGGCCGTCTGCACATCCTTTCGGATCACTCGGTCTGCTTCTCCATATGCCAGCAGGGTGATGGCGCCGAGCAAAAAGAGACCGAGGCTGGCCACTATACCGAAGATCAAAAGCAGGATTTTTGTGCGGAGCGAAAGCCGCATGACAACGAAACCTCTCATCAACGAAACGCGAAGCTTATTTTCTGGAAAGCGAAATGCGCAACGGCGTCGCCGTAGCCCCTACGTTGATCGGCACGATGGATGTCGCTCCGCTTTCATGCCACGAATGCAGTGTGTAGGCGCCTGCGGGCACATTGGAAAGTTGGAAGCGGCCCTGCGCATCGGCTACGGTGTAGTAGGGTGTATCGACAACCATAATATAAGCGCTCATGTCGGAGTGAACATTGCAGAGCAGCGACACCAGCCCAGTCTTATCGAATGTGACCGTTTTTGTCGCGCCATGCGGGTACATCCCAAGGTCGAATTTTTTTGCCTGAAAATAGGCATATACATTGTGAAAGACCGAGTCATTATTGGGAAATTCGATCTTTGTGCCGCATGTCACGACCGAAACATGGGGCAGGAAGGTTTTATTGCGTTGATCCACAACGGCATGGACCAGAGAAACCGATTTAGCGCCTCCCTCCAACCACACGACCGCATCGCCCGCTTTGCGTTTTCCTTGAATGGTGATATCCCCACTGATGGCGCCCAGCGCGGGCACATGTGCCCGTGCGATTGGCGTCGCGCCGATCAGGATCGATATCGATAGCAAATTCACCAAGGTCAACGCCTGCTTTCGCATGATTTCCATTTTCTCCAGTCCCTTTTTCATTTATGCCGGCTGTTTGATTGGCCCGTACGATTTCAAATGCTTTTGCTACATCAACGTGCATTACAACATTATAATTGTGGGTTGAACATTGAAAATCTGCACCTGTTCCAGGCAAATTGTTCGGCGTCCGGATATATTAAGGAAACCCGGGAAGCGCCTTTTACCGGAATATTTTAATGAATTGCCTCTCAAAGCTAACTACAATTTGCCGATAACACTACCAGGGAAAACTGGGAGGAGTAGATTTATGCAGTCCTTTTATCGGGTGTTCGTATGGGCGTGGGTACTTACGAGTATGTCAGTCCTAAGTCAGGCGCAGGGCTACACTGCGGCGACAGGGCAACCTTCGTTCGAATTAAATTTTGATCTACGTTCTCGCATTTCAAGCACCACCACGCCTCGTATAAGTCTTGATTCCAATACGTTACGGATGCAAAGCAACTTTGCTCCGGGATGGAGGCTGGATTTAGAGGGAGGCCATTATGGGGGTGACCTGCTTGCGCATCCTGTTATGGGAAACTTCCTTGCGCACCAGGCAAGTGTGGAGCGGGAATGGGGCGCGCAACGTCTGCAACTTGGAGTTGTAAGAATTCCTTTTGGCATCTATGACACGCGCGAAACCTATGCATCCGGCTTAATAGACTATCCGATGGTGCGTACAAATTGGGGCTGGTATTCAGTGAACTGGGGCGCGCCCGGTTTTAAATGGACCGGTGGCGGTCCCGCTTTGCAGTGGGAGGCATCGGCTTTCAGCGGGCGTGGCGCTGGCGATTGGAACAACGACAATAATATGGGGGGCGGCGCGATCCGCGCGCAAAGTTATGTCCATGGTATGGTCTTAGGTGTAAGTCGCTGGGATGGCTTTGTGAACAGCAACGGTAAGCAACAGATTCACCTCACCGGACTGGACATGCGCTTGACGCGACCGCACTGGATCATGAAAGGGGAATTCCTATTTGGAGCGATGGGTAATAACACCATGCATGGCTACTATGTCGATTTCAGTTATCATGTGCCCCGCGTTGCACCTGTAACTCTGGTGGCGCGCATAGAGGATATGAAAGGTACTCTCGCAGACCCGGCCGCGAAGCAATGGACGCTTGGCGTCCGCTATACCGCAGGTCCTGGTTGGATCCTCGCGGCCAATTGGCGAAAGAACAATTTCATCGAGGCCCACAGTTGGGCGCCGGCTAGCGGCAAGGGCGGCGACGTATATTTCCAAGTTTACCGCTCGATTCGCTTTTAAGAAGGGAGCTTAAGATCCGCCAATCCTACCAAAGTAGAAAAGCGGCCCATACCGCGTAATGGCATATTCTTCTTGTTAGCGTAACTGACGAGGAGAGACACGTCTACCCTTGCCCATACCATTAGCGCGTGGGGTCGGGGTGAGTTGATTGGTTTGTGTCGCATTACCCCCTCCAACCCATCTGCCCAACCCGCTTTTTCATACCCTCCCAATGGGCACAAAGCTGTTCCGCCTGTTTGATCCGACCGGGCATAACTCGACGGCAACATCGTTTTGCTACTTTGGACCTTCGTTGTTCGTCCGGAGCGCCAGTGCTGGGAACAGGAAGAGCCACTCCTTTCCCATGAACGGACCAGATGTATCGGGAAAGCGTTGCTTAGAGGTTCGTATGTGAAATCGGCGAAGCATCCGGCGTATGTGGCCGTCGGGAGGCGACGGCA
>JBBRKX010000723.1:0-3071 GCA_038231675.1 Chthonomonadales bacterium
CAGCCGCGCAATTCATTGCGGCGGAAACGGCGCAAACTTCTTTAACGTCGTATTGGCGGAATTCATTGAGGTGCATAGCGCCCCCAGCAGAGAACTTTAGTTCGCCGACCGTCAGGCAGGTGTAAATCCGAAAACTGAACGTCCCTCTGCCCCTGGAACATTCACAGGAAAAAGAAGAGCGTGCGTGGAATTAGCTGCTACGGGTTTGGCGTAATGAGGCGCGCGGCAGCACAAAAGAGGCGCGGACCAAAGCTGATGACGTGGGGCGCGGAGGAACGTGAGAAAGCGAATCAACAGCGCACCCCATCCACTGCGGCTATGTCGGTCGGGAGGCCGGTAGCGATCCTGCCTCCAAGGGTTTTGTCATGGCCCGCCTGTTTCGGTTTGTCGTTTTGCAGGATACATTCGTCCCGGAGGGACTTATCGCATGGCATCATTTCGTCGGCTTCTCCGCCTATTCGGGCTCGCGCCCATCGTTTCGCTCTTACTGATCAGCCTCCTCGCCACACACTCTCCTGCCCAGCAAATAGAAACGCTCGATAGCCTTATCAGGCCGCACGAAGGAAAGCTCCTTCACTTCTCCAGTACGGATCCCGGCGAAGAAAACGGGGTCTCGCGGCCTATCGCGGCCGGTGCAACGTTTACCCTGCAGGGATTATCATGGCACGGGCAGGTGCGTATATCGGTCCATAAGCAAGTGCTCGGTGTCTTCGATGGGTATTTCGCCGGCGTCAGGTCCACCGGTCCGGTCTCGCCTGGGCGAGCGCCGTTTCAGGCCGGCGCCAAGGAAGTGACCCTGGAAATCATCGGGAAGGCCGCGCCCGCCACCGGATATTACGTTGGGCTCGATGGGTTCCTGCTGAAACCGTAGGACCTTTCCCCTATTTCAGGAAAATCTCTTATGACTGTCCAACCCAATCGCAGCGCTCGAATCGCGTACGTTCTCTTCCTGGATATTGTCGGGTACTCGCGGGAGACCACGACGACACAGGCTCGCCTGATAGATCAGCTCAACGCCGCCGTCAATGAGGCTCCCGCGTTTGCTTCCGCCAATGCCGCAGGCGACGTGCAGACCCTGCCGACGGGGGACGGCATGGCGCTGGTCTTTTATAACGATGTCCTTGCGCCCGTCCAGACCGCGGTGCAGGTCAGTTTCGCGGTCCAGGATGCCGCCATTCCCCTGAGAATGGGCATTCATAGCGGCCTCGTGCTGCCTCAGATCGACGCGAATGGCCGCGAGAACCTGGTTGGCGAAGGTCTCAACACCGCGCAGCGCGTCATGGACATTGGAGAGACCGGGCATATCCTGCTGTCCGCGCAATATGCCGCGTGGCTCCAGCACTTCGACGAATGGTCCGCCGCCATCCACCCCCTCGGCGAAGGAACCGCCAAGCACAACCTCCGGATCTCCCTCTGCAGTCTGCACGGCGATGGGTTCGGGCTTGCTTCGGTGCCCGCGAAACTCACCCATCCCGCCAGGGGCATCGGTGGCTCCACGGCGCGGCACGCTGCGACTACAACGGCGCCCGGCAGAAGCGTCGCGCTGCTCTACAAGCCGAGCCTGCAGCCGGACGCAAAGGTTTTGGAAACGCTCCAGACCCGGCTGCAGAGCCTGGGATACGATGTCTTTGTGGACAGCCAGCAGAAAATCAGCCCGGCATGGGCCCGGGCGGTCGAGGAGCCGATCCGCCGATCCGACGCCGTGATCGCGATTGTCTCTCCGGAAGCGTTTCGGAGCGAAATGCTCGAATACGAGATAGAAACGGCCCACGATCAGTTCCTCCGCACCGGCAAGCCCATCATTCTGCCGGTGCGCATCGGCGGGGACGCACCGTTGGAAGGTTCGGTCGCCTCTATCCTCCAGCCGCTCCACTTCTTTAACTGGAGCAGTCCGGATGACGACGAGCGGCTGGTCGCGGAGCTTTTCTCCGCCATTACCGAGCCCCTGAAGCCGCGCTACGAAGAGATAAAACTGGAGCCGGTGGGAGGCGCGGTTCCGCCTGAGTCGCCTTTTTATATCGCCCGGGTCTGTGACCAGGAGTTCCACCAGGCGCTGGCGGATGGCGAAAGCATCCTGCTGGTCAAGGGCGCGCGCCAGATGGGCAAAACCTCCCTCCTCGCGCAGGGAACCAAACAGGCGCGGGAAGCCGGCTGGCGGTACGGCATGACCGACTTTCAGAAGTTCAACACGGCGCAAATGGCCTCGGACGAGGTATTCTACCGGCTGCTGGCCGCCACCCTGGCCAAACAGCTCAAGTTTACGTATGATTTTGCCGGCGAGTGGGACGAGATCTTCGGCGCCAACCTCAACATGGAGACCTTCCTGCGGGCGCTGCTGGACGCCAGTAACGCGCATATGGTCTGGTTCATGGACGAAGTAGACAAGCTCTTCCTCGCTCCGTTCGCCTCGGATTTCTTCGGCCTGGTGCGCTCCTGGCATAACTCCCGCTCCACGGAGCCGGACGGCCCCTGGGGTAAACTTACGGTCGTCATCTCCTATGCCACTGAAGCCCATCTGTTCATTCAGGACCTGAACCAGTCGCCCTTCAATGTGGGCCGCAAATTGGAGTTGGAGGACTTCAATCTTCAGCAGGTCGTTGATCTCAACACCCGGTATGGCAGCCCGCTGCACAGCTATCAGCAGGTAGAGCGACTCCATGTGCTTATTGCCGGGCAGCCGTTTTTAACGCGGCGCGGCCTGGACGCCCTGGCGACCGGCAAGTACGATTTCGACAGCTTCTTCGCGGAAGCGGACCGTGATGACGGCCCTTTCAACGACCATCTCAAGCGTATCCTGGTATCCGTCTCCTGTCTGCCCCCGGTGCTGGAATATGTCACCGCCTTGCTGCGCGGTCAGCCCACAGTAGATCGGGATTCCTACTATCGCCTGCTCTCCGCCGGCATCCTCAAGCAGACACGAGAGGGCGAGGCAATCTTCCGCTGTGAGCTCTACGAGCGGTACCTTCGCCATCATCTCCTGTAAAAGGCAAGGTTAAGTCGGTGACACTTCCGGCTTAATTCCCGGGCGCTCTGACGACGTGAGCCTTGCCCGAACAGGCCGCTCTGCTGAA
>JBBRKX010000724.1:0-3055 GCA_038231675.1 Chthonomonadales bacterium
CGCAATTTATTGCGGCGGGAATGTTGCCACCACAATGAAGTTGTAGACCCGAAAACGGAATGACTTTGGCCATGGACGGCCTACAGAGGAACATCGCGCCGCAACGCGTAAAAGACGCTGTGGGCCTACCTATCGCCAAAGAACACCCTAATGACTCGGAGGCCTGATTCCGCCTATACCGGCTGGCGGCTCTACAATAATTCGAACGACATCGCGGGCAATCGGGCGCTCCGACTTGCCACGATAAGCGCGGCCGACACTGACCTGGGGAGATTTTATGGCGTATTGGCATGCAGTAACGGAGGATACAAACAGTTGGGTGTTTCCTGCGAAAAAAGGGAGCCGTGTCGCGGTCTCGTTTCGCGGGCGAAATGCTCGCAAAGCACCTTTTTCGGGCTGTTTTTTGCGCTATGAGGGCGCGGGAGAAGTTCCTACAGGCCTCTTTCCACACTGGCGTCGGAGCCCTGAAGGATGGTTCGAGTTATGGCCACTCGAACCCATGCTTGCCTATTCGATGGAAGAAGCAAAACTCCTGTTTGAACCTTTATTGCCCCAGATTGAAGACGGTAGATTAGACGCACAGTTTGAAAAAAGGCCCTTTCAGCCGCCTATTGTGCCGCAATGGGTCAAGGAAATCGAACATATTACGCACGTTGCGATGGCGCGTATTATGCGGTATCCGGATGGCTTGTACTCCGTCGGTTATCTGGTGTATGCCCCCAATGGTCGGTATCTTCCTGCATCTACGCCAAACGTCAGCACGGATTGGTACTCCGAGTGGGGCGTGGCCTACGCAACAGACGAGGCAGGTCAGCGATTACGGACCCTGGCGGACGATCTTACTAGCGCGGAAGAGATTGCCGTAATCGAGCTCAACCGGTTGGTTGCACAGGATCCCGAAATCAAACATCGTAGATAGCGGCCCGGCTACGGCCGTGTACCTGAGAGGAAATTCCTGTCATGGCATCGCCAGACCATCCATCAGAGCGGTTGCGGTCGGGAAACAAAGGCGCCAGGACGCCCTTGCCCAAAGCGCGTTCCTATACGCCCGCCCGCATCGCGTGGGGTCTGCTGCTGTTGCTGGGACTGTATCTTGGAACTTGTGCGGCCATCGCCTGGAAAACGGTTTGCCCACAACGCCGGCAGCTTGCAATCACACCGTCACGGTATGCGATGCCGTTCGACGTCATCTCGTTCCGCTCCTCGGATGCAACCCACCTTGCAGGCTGGTTTATACCGGCGCAGGGCAAACCGCGCGGTGTGATCATCCTGTGTCATGGAGTCAACGACACACGCGAAGCAATGTTGTATCCTGCCCAGATACTGCATCAGCGCGATTATGCCTGTTTCCTATTCGACTTTCGCACGCGCGGTGAAAGCGGTGGCAGCGTATGTACCCTGGGGTATCGCGAAACCGACGATCTATTGGCTGCGGTGGGTTACGTGCGATCTCGGTTAGACATGCACGGGGTTCCGCTGGGAGTGATGGGCCGCTCCATGGGCGGGGCGGTTGCCCTGATGGGCACGGCGCGCGACCCGCACATAAGAGCCGTGATTGCCGAGAGTCCTTTTGCGCAACTCGACCACGCCATCCACAATAACTTCCAGAGTAAGTTCGGCAGCGTCGGGCCGTTGTTGGGCATTCCAACGCGCTGGATCGGCGAACGGCTCGTTGGCGTAAACTGTGCGGACGTCTCGCCCGTCACGGAGATCAAGCGAATCGCACCGCGTCCGGTGCTGCTCATTCAGGATGCCGACGACACGCTGTGCCCGCCGGAAGAGACCCGCGTCCTATATATGGCGGCGGGCGAGCCGAAGTCCGTCTGGACGGTTCCCCATGCCGGGCACGTACAGGCCGCCGTGGTCCAGCCCGAGGAGTTCAAGCGCCATATCCTTGCCTTCTTCGACACGCACCTAAAATGAAGCCCTGTTCTTCTGTAGTCGTTCTCGCTTCAGAGCCTCTTCCAGCAGACGTATGCTCAGTCTATCGTATCCGGCCCGGAAAGTTGCGGTCATGACGTTTGCCTTACCAGCTTTCGCATAGTCCAGCGCTGATTTGTTCGTTCTGTCCTTGATTGAGACATTCGCGCCATGGTGCAGCAGAAATCGCAATCCCGTATGAATATCATCGTCGTCCAGGTAGGGGCTTATGAGGAGATGGATCAGAGCGGTTTGCCCGACAGTGTCCTGTGCGTTCAGATTCGCTCCATGTTCTAACAGAAGGGAATACAATTTTGCATTCTTGATGAACATCAATCGTGTCCGTCCATCGAAATCTCGTACATCGACATCCGCGCCATGTTCCAACAAAAGGCGGTCGCATTCATAGTCTTCCGTACATATCAGAGGAGGCAGTGGACCGGATGTTTTTCCATTGGGATCGACATGGTGCTCCAACAGAACTTTGACCGTTTCCGCATCATCAGATAGGCAGGCATAATCAAGTAGGGTATCACCTACTTTATGGTCATGTCTATTTTTTGTTGCGAGATCGGCCCCATGTGCGAGCAGTGCGGGAATCAATCCTGCCGGGGCTTTCTGGTTATCAAAAGAAGTTTCAGCCTGCATATCCCCATCTGGATTCAGAGTAGTTACCACGGATGAGTCCGGAAACATAAACGAAATAGGCCCGTAAGCAAGCAGTAAAGCGGGCCGATACTCTGCTCCGTTCAACGGCGGCTTATTGCCTTTCATTTTGTTCCAAAAGTCCGCCAACAGGCGCTTCAACGTGATCCGCTTATACGGTCTGTCCTTCGCATTAGGATCGGCCCCTTGATCCAGCAAGCGAATAGCCGTCGGAGTGTCCCTCTTTTTGATGGCTTCGATCAAGGCATGGTCAAGACGCTGTTGTCGGATCTGCCAACTGAGCCAGCCACCGAAGGCCAATGCGGGCAGAACCAGGACGGCAATAAGTACTGTGATTCGGAAAGGTCGCAGTAAATTGCATTGTGTTTCGTCAACCGGGTGCGCCGAGCGTTTTGGGCAGTAACTTGCGGATCTTCTGACGCACTTTCTCGGGCAGATCCAAGAGAACATAGAGGAGCGCCTTGGTTTC
>JBBRKX010000725.1:0-3026 GCA_038231675.1 Chthonomonadales bacterium
GATCCACCAAAATTGCCTGTGCGGCATCTAAAGATGCCTGAAGCACGAATTGACTGGTGTTCATATGTCGCGCTCTTGCCGCCTGGGCTAATATCGTCTTTTCTGGTTCCGACGCACGAATTGAAAGCCGTAACTCTTTCTGTCGGGTGGATGCTTCGGGCATAGGTCTTTCTCCTCTCTTATCCTTGCTTTAATATACCATGTTGTACTCCCGTTGTACACCCGTTATGGCAGGTTAATAAAAAGATTGCGCGGATTGCACCGATCAGGATGGGCGCAGTTGATCTAAAAAAGCCGTCGCGGCGTGCGATAGCCTGTCGGCGCGCCATATGGCCACCAGAGTGCGCGTGGGACGCGGCGCGGCTAGCTCGACTACGACGGCGCCATGCGGAGGATGGATGGCAAGGCGCGGCAGAAGCGCGATGCCAAGCCCGGCGGCCACAAGCTCCTGCATCCCGGAGGCGCTCCCGGAGATACAGGCGATTCGTGGAACGAACCCGGCCGCCAGACAGGCCGCGTACAAAGGATGCGCTTCGTTCGCGCCTTCCGGAGCCCAGATAAAGTCCTCCGAGGCCACGGTGGAAAGCGGCGCCGGTCCTTTGCCGGCGAGCGCATGCGAAGCCTGCACCACCAGCGCCATCTCCTCCTTCAGCAGAACCCGCTCTTCCAGACCCTCGACTTGATACGGCAGATGCACAATCCCGATATCGGCTCTGCCCGTGGCCACCGCCTCCGCGACCGCTCGGGCGGGAACGGTCTCACGCAAGGTGATCACGATCTGTGGATGCATCTTGCGAAAGGAGGCCAGGAAGGGCGGCAGGAGGTGCTGCCCCGGAGTCGGGAGCGTCCAGATGCTGAGCAGACCGCGGCGCAGGCCGATCACCTCTTCCACCGCCCGACGCGCCATGGCCTCTTCTTCCAGGATGCGCTCCGCATACCGTAGCAGAACCTGGCCGGCATCCGTGAGTTCGACCGACCGGCCGTGGCGAACAAAAAGAAGAGTCCCCACTTCCCGTTCCAGATTCGCGATCTGCTGCGAGAGGGAGGGCTGTGAGACATTGTTCTGCTCGGCCGCGTGGGTGAAATGCAGTAATCGGGCCGCGCTGACAAAATACCGGAGTTGGAATAGCTCCATATCGGCGTCCGGCCTTTTACCCTCTGCGTGTGGAACATTCGCTTGCGAGCGCGGTGGACCGCCATTCGGCAAGCGTTTCCATTGGGACTTCGCCGACCGTGTAGAAGGAACCGGTGACCAGCACCAGCGTTCCTGCTTCGGCGTCCGCCAATGCCCTCGTGGCGGCCTCACGCACGGAAGGGAACACGTCCACGTTATGTGAGAACAGGCGGGCGGCGGCCGCGACCTCCTCGGCCGGCATGGCGCGTTTCCAATTGGGCTGACTGACGTAAACGCGCTCCGCCATGGGCGCGAGAGGAGCAAGAACCCCATCAGGCGCGTGGCCGGTCAGCATTCCGATCACCAGAAGAAGCCGGTTCGTTCCATACTGTTCCATGAGCGCCGAAGCCGATTCGGCGAGCCCTGCCGCCGCGAGGGCATTGTGGGCTCCATCAAGCACCACCACAGGTCCCTGCTCCAGCTTTACCACACTCAGTCTCCCCGGCAATTGAGTCGAAGCCAATGCTTCCTGTACCGCCTGCGCCTGGAGCGTGATCCCCTGAAGCGCCAGCGCTTTCTCCACTGCCGCAACCGCGCACGCCGCATTAAGCTGCTGGTACTTTCCGCCCATGCAAAGCTGCAGGTTATCGTAATGGAAGATGGGGGTGAGAATGGAGAAGCGATTGTCCCCGGCGATTACCATAACCGTATCGCCCTGACCTTCTGCATCGTCGCCCTCTGACCCGTCTTTCAGGCTGAGGGAGGCGGGGGATTCTAAACCCCTTTGTGGGCTTCGCCGCACGTAGGTGAGAGGAACCATGCGTTCGCTGGCGATGCGCTGGATGACGGCGAGTGCTTCGGCATTGTCCGTTGCAGTGATGCAGGGGATACGCGGCTTCAGTATGCCGGCTTTTTCCGCCGCGATAAGCGCATGCGTATCCCCGAGGATCAGGGTATGGTCGAGGCCGATGTTGGTGATGACGGTGACAAGCGGCTCCACGACATTGGTGGCGTCCAGACGACCGCCCAGACCGACCTCGATGCAGGCGTAATCGACGCCGCGCTCGGCGAAGTATAGGAAGGCGACAATCGTCTTGATCTCGAATTCCGTCGTCTGTCCGAAATCCGTTTCGGCAAGCGCCTCGACATGGGGCCGAACCTGAGTCATCAATCGGGCAAAATCTTCTCGCGGGATCATCTCGCCGTTGACCTGCACCCGCTCCCGCACGTCATACACGTAGGGAGAGAAATACGACCCCACCGTGTAACCGGATTGTTGCAGAATCGCGGCGGCCAGAGCGGTGGTGGAGCCTTTTCCCTTTGTGCCGGCGATGTGGATGACGGGGTAACGTTTTTGTGGATCGCCCAGGCGGGCGCAAAGCACCTCGAAGCGCTCGTTGCCCAACTTCCAGCCGAAACGGATCAGGCCGTCCATGTAGCGCACACTCTCTTCAAAATCCATCCGAACTACGGCTCCTTATCGAGCGCTTTACCCTGCTTAAGCAACAGAGCACGTATCTTCACGAGGTGTTCTCCGTTGAGCCTAATGGCAGCGATGGTATATTCGGCAGAGTCCGTCAGGGGGGCAAGGACGCCATCTGGCTGCAATCGGTAATGCTTGTCGAAATGGTCGTTACAGAGGTCAACAAAACAGACACCATTTGCGAGTTCCCCGTACGAGGGCCACTGGTTCCTTTTCTTCTTATTACATGGGTTGCAGGACCAGTAAAGATTGTAGAAGTCATTCATTCTAGCAGGGAATAGCCTGGCGTCCTTGGGATAAAAATGGTCAAGTGAAAAGCCTTCTTCCCCGCCAGCATACCGCTCGTGTAAGTAGCAATGTGCGCAACACTGTTCGAAATCATTGCGAACATCGGGACGGAAAGCCCCATAGTTGATCCTCGCAATTGGC
>JBBRKX010000726.1:0-2981 GCA_038231675.1 Chthonomonadales bacterium
CTAATCGACTTACCAGTCGGATCAGAGGTGAACGATGGAACTGTATGTGCTTTGACTTCCCAACCCAAATAGTCTGGTTCTGCTTTGGAGTTTGGGACAATCTTTAGTTCCGCTTCCAGTGTATAACCAACGCATTGCGAAGCCTCGCAGGAGGCAACGGTCGTGTTAGCGAGCAGTTTCTTCGACCTGATCCATCCCAGCGAATGAATGCGCCGCAACTCCGTCAGGAGACGCTGTCTATTGTTTCCAATCCCTGGTAAAATAAGCTCTGCGAGAACACCATCTGCTGATGGTTCAACCGTTGCAAGATACTCTTTAGCAATTCGGCTCGTATGCGCCGCCATGTATCCAATAATTCGGTTTTCCGGATGGATACCAAGGAACAAAATGCGGCCCGATTGCTGTTGCATTAGCAGCTCCTTCGGGCTCCACATAGCACCTTGGATGAGGCTGCCAATTCGTATCTCAGGGTACTTTGGATACAAGATCAGCTGCGCCGAAGGGGCAACGAATTCATGTCCGTCGTCGTTAAGCCATGAGAAATCAAGATTTGCCTTGTAGTTGTCTCTATGCTGAGCAGTTGGATTCCCGGGTGATCCTGCGGCAACATGTTGGGATATCTCGCCCATCGGGAGCATTTGCAATGCTGACCAGTCGCCCCTGGCAATATAGAACTGTTGTTTACTGTTGTTATTTTGCCGAAGGAATTTTCCGTACAGTCGATTAACCCCGGCAGTTTCAAGCAGTGCGAGGAGTTGCTGTAGGCCCAATTCAGGCATGGTCGGTCTTCTCCGCAAGCATCTTACGCCTATATGCACAAAAACGCGGTCCAAGCGGACACTCTTCACACCGCGGCCGGCGAGCACATATTAACATACTGAAATCAAGTGCAGCATAGTTGTAATCGCGTGCCTGATCCAGGGGTGTAAGCCGACGCGCAGTGTCAACCAGCCAGGCGTCTCTCCGAGTTTCACCATCCATCGGGTAGTCCGCCATTCGGCAAAGCCAACGAACGATATTTGCATCAACGATCGTTGCAGGCTTGTTAACGTGAAGACTGAGGTACGCTGAGGCCGCGTAAGGTCCCACTCCTGGAAGTTGAATTAACTCTTCGGCCGTATCAGGTAGGACGCCATCAAGCTCGACAAGTCTTTGGGCTAGCGCTTTGAGTACGGGGGCGCGCCATATAAGCCCGAGGGGATAGATAATCTGTTCGATGGTCTCGATCCGGCTACTGGCCAAATCCGACGGCTCGGGAAACGCCTTTACGAACGTTAAATAGACTCGCTCAGCACTTTTCGCTTTCGTTCTCTGAAGGAGGACCTCGGCGATCAGTCCGTGCCAGGACGCCGGGGCATCCCGCCAGGCAAACGATTGACGGTTTGATCTAGCCCAATCGATGAGTATGTCGCGGATTTCTCGAGCAGCCTTAATTGGGTGACGAAGTTTTTGGGCGCGTCGTCCGCGTAATGACAACCTGTCAGGCACCGTACGATTTCCTTAGCGACTAACCGGACACTTGGAACCACAACTGAGTTTCCGAATTGCTTGTAAGCACGTGTGTCGCTGCACACAATTTTGAAGGTGTCCGGATAACCCATCAAGCGCGCGCATTCACGCGGCGTCAAGCGCCGTGGATTCTTTCCAACCTGCGGTATGAGTATCTCGGATCCGTCCTTATAGTACCGGGCACTCAGTGTCCTTGTAACCCCCTGCAAATTTACCAGTCCGAAACCGAAACCATTCCCGGCGGCACGATGCTTTGCGGCATAGCTTTGCAAGTAAGCCCATAAATGATCCGTCAACGTATATTTGTCCGACACCTCGTGTTCGAGAATATCACTAATCTTCGGTTGAAGGTCGGGCAAAGAGATGTCAGGGAAATCAATCTGTTCCCGGAAACCAACGATGTAGACTCGCTCTCGATGTTGAGGTACAAGTTTCTGAGCGTCTATTACCTGGGTTTTCACCCGGTACCCCAGTTCGTCTTCCAATGTCCGTAGGATTATGCCATAGGTCCGCCGCCGGTCATGAGTCAAGAGATTCTTGACGTTTTCAAGTATGAACGCCTGTGGTCGCTTGCGGGCAATGATTCGAGCTACATCGAAAAACAGGGTTCCCTGGGCCACATGCTGAAATCCGTGAGCGTTCCCAAGGGCATTGTGCTTTGATACGCCAGCAATGCTGAATGGCTGACACGGAAATCCAGCGGTCAAGATGTCATGGTCTGGAATGTCATCAGCGTGGATGATTCTAATATCGCCATCCGGCCGATGCCCATGGTTCGCTTCATAGGTTTTCTGCGCGTAAGTATCCCACTCAGACGCGAAAACGCACTCGGCGCGTGCATCTTCGAAAGCGATGCGGAAACCGCCGATACCGGCAAACAAATCAATAAACCTCAGAGGCGGTGTTGGAGGCGACATGGTGACACAACCTGGGAAATGCAGTCAGAGTGGCAAGCCGATTCAGTATAATATACCTGTGCTTGCTCCGGTTCTGACATAACAACATTGCGCCGTGGCTATGGCCCGGCATCTCGGCGCGGCGAAGCTGGCGGTCCCCTCCGCGGGCAATGCGGGCGGCGCGCTGGCCGCCTATGCGGGGTTGAACGGCGTGGAGGCACACATCTTCATGCCGCGCGACGTGCCGATGGCGAATCGGCTGGAGTGCGAGATCGCGGGCGCGGGCGTGACGCTGGTGGATGGCCTCATCGCCGACTGCGCCAGGATTGTGATGGAGCGCAAGGAGGCTGAAGGGTGGTTCGACGTCTCCACGCTCAAAGAGCCCTACCGCGTCGAGGGCAAGAAGACGATGGGCTACGAAATCGCAGAGGATTTCGGCTGGACCCTTCCGGACGTGATCCTCTATCCGACCGGCGGCGGGACCGGGCTGGTGGGCATGGGCAAGGCTTTCGACGAGATGGAGGCGATGGGCTGGATTGGCCCGAAGCGGCCTCGCATGGTGAGCGTGCAGGCGGC
>JBBRKX010000727.1:0-2979 GCA_038231675.1 Chthonomonadales bacterium
AAGCGTGGGGTACCGGAGATAGTTGTCGGGGCTGCTGTTCGCTCCTCCCGTAAAGACCTCGCGCCATTGCGCCAGCAGCGCCTTTTGTGTCGGAATCCCCAGGGCTGCCGCAAGATCGTTGTTTAGCGGACGAATGGGCAGGGAGACCATGTGCGGACCTTGTGGGAAGGTGTGGCTCACGGTGACGACGGAAGGCCCGCTTGCAACCAGTTGGTAGATTGGAGGTGCAGGGAAAATGCCTGCGGTCGTATCTGCCCGGTTGTGGTACACGTTGCGCTGGAAGATGACCGGGCCGCTTCCGCCTGAAGGTAGGCTCAGGGTGATCAAATCCTTGCTGAAGCCCGTACTGGTGCCCCCGATGTGCCCGCCGAATGCCCCATTGTCGAGGGTGACTGGGACAGGACTTGCACTGGTATCCGTCTTGACCGTGACATTGCCTTTGTTTGCTCCGATCACGACGCCGGTGAAATCCGTTGGGTTGGCAACCGTTCCGCCTTCGTTTGCAGGCAAAAACATGCGCGTATATGCCTGGTTAGCGGTAAAGTCGATCGCAAGCCGCTCATGACCTGGTGACCCGAGGACGCCTGTCCCAACATTGAAAACTTTGTGGCCACGGTCCTGCGGGTCAAACGCGATAGGATCGGACACTTCCCCGGCGGAAAAGGTTACCTGGCTGTACGTGTGGTCCCAAAACGTCACATGCGTGGCGTCGGGAGCATCGGCCTCATCCCCAACTCCGTTCGGAAGAAGGACAGTATTGTAACGGTAGACTTCCAGCGAGAGAAGGCCCTGGGGGGTGATCCCCGTTCCCCCTTCACTATTGACGGAGCCACTCGCGTACACTTTAAGTCCCGGCTGTACGCTTGTATCAAAGACATATTGGTGCTCGAACCAACTATCGAAAGGCTGGAGTTCCACCGTCGGTAGGACGCTCTTGGCCAGCATCATTAAACGCCCCGTATCGTTGGCAATCGTTTTGTCGGCTCCAAAAGCGGCATAATAGGCCGCGTTGAAGTTAACGAAAAACTGCGGATTTTCGATGTAGCACTTTAGCCATGCCGTGGAGGACATTTCCAGACGCGGCGTAAGCATTGTGATCGTTTGGTCCGATTGGGCATCCTTTGTTGGCGGGAAGAACGTATTGTTTCCGAGGGCCGGCTCATTTTGCACATCGTAACCGGGCGCATAGAAGTAGCTCGCGGCGGGATCGAGCGTCGTACCTTGATAACTATGGAGATGCTGCGCGGCAATCGAGGCGGCAGCGCGGGACATGCCCTGTTCCCACGTATCGTAGGCTATGCGAGCAGGACCATGAAATGTTTGCGCCATGGCTTCCGCAAGGCCCAGAAAAATGCTTTGAGGATCCTGGCTGGACGGGAGATCTATCGTAACAGCATTCCCATTGATGATGATAAGAGCGCCCAAAATGCTGGCGGCCGTACCGACCTCCGGATCTGCTTCGACGATGGTGACGGTGCCGGTCCATTCGGGCGCGCCGAGAATTTTGACGAGCTCGGGATAAAGCGTGTTTGTTACATCGTTCTGAATCTGCGCGGCGCTTACGCTATCTGTAAACGGGCCCGTGAGAGCAAAGGTGAGTTTGTTGTTATTGACGGCGCCTCGCCGCAGCGTGGTATGGGGAAGCGCGAGCCTGCCCTGATGCCGCACAATCACGGTATCCGTAAGGATCAGCGGCGTATCCCGTCGATGGCCCTTCCTGGCTCTCTGACGCGCGAGATGCACGGCAAGACGCGGGTCCCGGGAGCGTCGAAAAGCGCCATAAGCGTCCTTGACCGCCTGGTTGACCCCGGCCGTATCATTTGGGTCTTTGACGTCGACAATGAGAGCAGACTGTGGGCCGTTGCTGACGGTGTGGAATTTCTGATTGACGATGTTGCGGTACGACTGTTGGGCCTGAGCCACCGTTGCGGCCAGAGAGACGGACAGCAGCACCGTTCCTACCTTCGCACATAGAACTCGGATTCTCAAGATAAATTACCCTCCTGGGCAGATGGGGAGTGAAAAGGTTGGGGGAGCGTTGCTGCATAACCTGGCACGAAACGATTATTCGACTTCTTTCAAAATGATTCCTGCTTCCGTTGCCCAACTGGCCCACTTATTATGAGAGGATTAGTGGCGAAGTTTGCGAACGATGCTGGCAAAGATATCGGTTGCGCGGGCGACATCGACCTCGGTCGTGGAACGCCCGAGAGTGAAGCGTATCCCGCTGGAAGCGAGGACGTTCGTCAGACCGATCGCGGCGAGAACATGCGAGGGCTCGATCGAGCCGGACGAGCAGGCGGACCCGCTGGAAGCCGCGACCCCGAAACGATCCAGGTTCATCAAGAGGGTCGTGCCTTCCAGGCCCTCTACCGATACGTTCACATTGTTGGGCAGGCGCTTGATAGCATGTCCATTTAAATGGAGACCGGGCACCGCTGCCCGAAGCCTGCACAGAAAGCTTTCCCGAAGCGTCGTGAGATGGTCCGCGTCCGCATCCCTCCGTTCAGACGCGATGGCGGCGGCGGCTCCGAATCCGGTGATCGCGCCGACATTTTCGGTTCCCGCCCGCTTCTCGCGCTCCTGGCTGCCGCCGTGAAGGATAGGGGATACTTTGGCGCCCTGGCGGATGAACAGCGCGCCGACCCCCTGCGGACCATAAATTTTGTGCGCACAAAGCGTCAGAAGATCGCAGTCCAACTCCGTAACGTTCACGGGCAACATGCCAACGGTTTGAACCGCATCGGTATGCAGCTTTGCTCCTCGCGCATGTACGATCTTTGCGATCTCTGAAATTGGTTGTATCGTGCCGATCTCATTGTTCGCGTGCATCACCGAAACAAGCGCGGTGCGGTCCGTCATGGCGGAAGCTATTGCGTCCGGATCAACCAGGCCATCGGCGCCCACCGGTACGGTTGTAATTTCATAACCGAGGGAGCGGAGGAAGTGTGCGGAGTGCAGCACGGCATGGTGCTCGAT
>JBBRKX010000728.1:0-2959 GCA_038231675.1 Chthonomonadales bacterium
AAAGCGCAAAATCGCGGCATAGGGACCCGGACGATCCGGCATCCGCGAACTCAAAGCCCGCAGTCCTGGAAGCACGCCGTTGGAGTAACTCTTATGGACGTCTTTCAGTTCCATTGCCTCCGCATACTGCAGTAGATAATCGTCGGGATGATTTTGCGCAAGCGTCACCACCGATACGGACGACTGCGCGCGGCCATCCATGAACGTCTCGGCAGCTAATTGACTCCTCACCAGCCATCCCGTGGCGGGCAGGAGCGCGAGAACCGTTAGAGAACTGAGTGCAAGCCAGATAGGCCATCGCAACCGACGTTTTGGACCATCCATAAGGAAACCTCCTGCAGCGGATTGGGTAGTGGGAGAACCGTTACGGTAGGTACGGCCCTTTTTGATATCCGGTTTCGCTCATTTGCCACAGGATGCGATTTAAGTGAACCGAAAGGCATAAAAGTTGCTATAGGCCAGGCCACGACTTGCCAACCATATCCGCCAGATATCGCCCTTCGTGGTGCGCGGTTCCATCTAGCCGAGCGTTTATTCTATTATTGTAAACACTGGCAACAATTATCAAGCAGCAGTAGGTGAATGCCAATCCGCATGCCAACGGGACAGCGAAACCGCGCATTCCTCGTAAGATGCCACCTGCAATCGGAACGCGGAGAAGGCAGCTTGCGAGCATCAGGCCAAGAACCGTGAGGCCGGGTACGAACATGGAAAGCAGTGACCATGTGCTGGAGAATTTATACGTGCCGTCGATAGAATCATAAAGCACCATCGCCCGTGGAATCCAGGGCGGTTCTTCAAAACCTGCGGAGTAAAGCGTACTCGTCAGGTCACTGGAATATCCGCAAAACGTCGCAGGCTGGACAGGTGGAAAAAGGACATGCCCCTGCCATCGGTACAGGCACAATACGATAACCAGAAATAATGCCACACGAGGTAGTGTGAGATTCTTCTCCGGTCGGTAGCGCATGGTTAAATAGGCCACTCCGCCCAGAATAAGCAGAACAAGCACATTAGAAAGCACGAGCTCCGCATAAATGATCAGCGCGATCAACACGCCGGCGTCTTGCCGTAGCGTATCTTGATAGAGGGCTTCATTTAAAATCTCGTGTAACCGGTGACCAGCCGATAGTTCCGCCCTAACCCAACGTGCTTCGTGATTATGCCCAAGCCTATGCAAGTACGCTAAATAGGCCGTCTTACGCATGCTGTTCCGTTCTTCTTGGGAGCGCTTGGAATTCAATTTCACCATAGCCTCCCCACCAAGACGCCCCATAGCCATATTGATGACCGCTTCCCCCACAAGTGGGCCGCTTATGCCCGCGTCGGATTGCGAGCGCATCAGGCTTCCATAACGCATCTGTGCGTGTCGCATGGCAATTCCCTGTGCCGCATAGCCTCTGTGCTCCGCTGTGGCGGCCTCGCCGACCGTCATCCGCGCTACAGCATAGAGCGCCATAATATGGGGAAAGTAGACTTTCGTGATCTGCGATAGCCGGGTAAGCGAAAAGTGCGAAATGCCCCTGAACTCGTCCAGTTGAAATGCGGCTCTGCCGTCGTCCATGGCGTAATCGTTCCAATGCGTTTTGGTCCCCGCGCGCAAGATGGCGGAAACCGCTTCCCGGTCGCGGTGGTTTGCATAGAGCCCCGCAGCGCGCAGGACAGGAAAATATGCGTTGTCGGGGTCCGTGCGTTCTCCTTCCGACGCGACGCGATCATATTCCGCAAAATCTTCGGGTGTTGCGACGGCAGGAGGGACCAGTGCGGACAAGTCACGCATCCCATCCGTGCGCTTCGCCTTCGAGGAGAGATCCGGCTCGGCAATCCGAAACTTCGGATTGCCGGACATGAAGCGCAGAATCGCTGCATAAGGGCCAGGTCGATCAGGCATGCGCGCACTCAAGCCTCGCAGCCCTGGAAGTAAGCTCGCGCTGATGTCTTCATAGAAATGGAAACAGGTGGGATTACAGGACTTGACCTCGAATTCAGGCTGGATCGCGGAATAGTACCACAGAAGATAATTCTCGGGGTGATCCCGTGCAGTCGTTTCCAGTGGATGGGCGACGTTGCCTGCGAGCGTCTATGCGCGGAACTGACTTTGCACCAGCCAACCGGTAGCGGGCAGAAGCGCAAGAATCATCGTCAAACCCACGGCAAACCACATCGGCCAGCGTATGCTGCGTTTCGAGGCATCCATAAGGGAGATTCCTATGGCAAAGAGGGGGTGGTATTGTCGTACGTACGGTTCTTACTCCAGCCTGGTTTCACCCGTTATATTGCTGACAGTGTCATACTCCGCAAGTACGCGGTCCAGTTCGGGGCCATACAGGAAGAAGTAATCAATGTCGTTCCCGATCGCTGAGCGGAATGTTTTGCGATGATAGGGCTCATGGCGGGGCGCGTCTTTCCCAACTGAAGGAGTTTCCGCAGTGTCGAAATTCGTGACTGAGACGTTGTTCCAGAATAGGCCATAACCCATGTTGGAAATGATAAGTGAAGCGTCGAGAAGTGGGTTCGGAGGAGTTGGCCGAGTGCGGTTGACATCCGTGTGTTCGGAGCGTCGAGAGTATTTCGCCACCGCATACAGTTTCTCGCCGGGAGGACTGGTAAATACTTGTACGGTTTCGTAGGTCTGTTTAGCTTTCACCGTGACGGGAGTCATCGTTCTCCCGCCCGTAGGGAGTTCTCGCAGAATCGCATGACGCGCTACATCGAGAAAACTTATTGCGCCGGTCTGTTTATTCACGCGCGCCGTCAGGCGATCCGTCGAAAGATAGATCGCCTTTTCTTCGTCGCGCACGGCCCATCGGACGGCGTGAGGAGAGCCAGGAACGGTTCGCTCCTGCTTCACAGGCATGGCATCGGCCGGGCTGTAGCGTATTCTGAGGATGTCGGAATCCCAGACCGTCAGCGTTAGGCAGCCGGGCCGCAAATGCACGAGGATACCGTTTCGTTGCTT